>PLZT01000313.1 GCA_003152255.1 Methylocystaceae bacterium
GCCTTGTGACCCTCGCGCGCCGCCATCCTCGGCGTGTTCCAGAAGCGGCGCACGCGATCGACGCTCTCGGGCTCGAAACCCATGTGCGCCGCGAGTTGGTTGGCGAGACCGCCGACCTCGCGTCCACCCATGGCGTTGGGCTGGCCGGTCAGTGAGAATGGCGAAGCGCCGGGTTTGCCGATGCGCCCCGTCGCCAAATGGCAATTGATGATCGCATTGACCTTGTCGGTTCCTTGCGCCGATTGATTGACGCCCTGTGAGAAACAGGTGACCGTGCTCGGCGTCGCGGCGAACATCTCGAAGAAAACGGCGATGTCGCATTCGCGCAATCCAGTGATCGCAGCCGTCGCCGCGATCGACGGCGTAAGGGCCCGCGCGCGGGCGAGGGTTTCGTCGAACCCCGTGGTGCGACGGCGAATGAAATCCTGATCGAGCGCCCCAGACCTGGCGAGATGCACTAGCAGGCCGCAAAACAGCGCTTGATCCATCCCCGGCGCGATCCCAAGAAATAGGTCGGCCTCCTCGCTCGTCGCTGTTCTACGCGGATCGATGACAACGATCTTCGCTCCGCGCTCCTGTTTGTTGCGGAGCATGCGCTGATAAAGGATCGGGTGACACCAAGCGGCGTTGGAGCCGACAAGCACGATCAAATTCGCGCAATCGAGATCTTCGTAACAGCCCGGCACGGTGTCGAAGCCAAAGGCGCGGCGCTGGCCCGCGACCGTCGAGGCCATGCACAGCCGAGAATTCGTGTCGACGTTGGATGAACCGATAAATCCCTTCATCAGCTTGTTGGCGACATAATAATCCTCGGTCAACAATTGCCCGGAAAGATAGACGGCGACGCCGTTTGGGCCGTCGCGCGCGATGATCCGCGCGAATTCGCGCGCCACCCTGTCCAACGCCTCGTCCCAACTCGCGCGGTGAAGCCCGCCCTCGGCGTCGCGCATCATCGGATGCAGCAACCGCTCCTCAAGCGTCAGCGTTTCATTGAGCGCGGAACCCTTTGAGCAGAGCCGTCCGAAATTCGCGGGATGGTCGGGATCGCCAGCAACCATAGCGCCGCCGGCGCCGTCGGGCGTCGCGAGCACGCCGCAGCCGACGCCGCAGTAAGGGCAAGTGGTCTTCGTCGTCGTGGCGCATTTCGCGGGCCTATTATCCCGCGAGCGTTGCGCGACCACCGGAGCCGGCGCCTCGTCGAGCATGGGGTTCCTCAATAAACGTCCTGTTGGAAACGGCCGGTTTTCTTTAGCTCGGCGACGAAGGCGATCGCGGCGTCCGTATCGCGCGCGCCGTGCCGCGCGACAATATCGACGAGCGCTCGCTCCACGTCCTTGGCCATGCGCTTGGCGTCGCCACACACATAAACATGCGCGCCGTCGGCCACCCACGCCCACAGGTCGCGCCCGGCTTCGCGCATACGGTCCTGCACATAGAATGTTTCGGCGCTATCGCGCGACCAGGCGAGCGATAATCTCGTGAGCAGTCCGCTCGTTTTCATCGCGTCGAATTCGTCGGCGTAAAAGAAATCATGCGTTACGCGCTGATGCCCAAAGAACAGCCAGTTCCGACCAGGCGCCCGCGCCGCGCCACGCTCTTGCAAGAAAGCCCGAAACGGAGCTACTCCCGTGCCAGGGCCGATCATGATGATCGCGGTGTTGGGATCGCGCGGAAGCGCGAAATTATGTGCTGGCTGCACATAGACTGACAGCGTCTCGCCCGCCATGATGCGTTCGGACAGGAATGTCGAAGCGACGCCAACTCGCTTGCGCTTGCCGATAATGTAACGCACGGCGTCGACCGTAAGCGATAGCCTTCCCGGCGTCGCCTTGGGCGAAGAGGAGATCGAATAGAGGCGTGCCTGCAACGGTTCGAGCGCTTCGACGAAAGCTTCGGGATGTGGCCGCACGCCGGCGAATTTTTGCAATACCGCGAGAACGTCCAGCGTCGCGGCGTCGCCATCCGGATCTTCCCCATGGGCGAGCCGCCGCGCCTTCTCCCGCCTTTCGCCGCCCGTGAGGAACGAGATGAGATCGAACAGCGCGTCGGGCGCCGCTCCCAGCGAAACGTCGGATTCCAGCACATCGCGCAACGTCTTGTCGCGAACCCGAGTGATGTGAGAAGCGCCGAGCATCGCGATAATCTGATCGACGAGGCCAAGCTCGTTTTTGGGGAAGAATCCAAAGGAATCGCCCGGCGTGTAGTCCAGACCGCTGTGAGTCAGATCAAACTCCACATGCCAAGTCTCCTTCTCGGACCCTTCCTTATTAAGGCGTCGGCGCGAGAGGAACAGGGTTTGCGCCGGATTGTCGCGTGAACATCCGGGCGCCGCGGAAATCTCGGAAGACGCGCCGACGGCCGGCGCGGATTGCGGTGGCGCGCCGCCCTTGTCCAATTCCTCCGCCAGCGCCTTCAACATGCGCGCGGTGTCCTTGCCGCCAGGCGCGCAGAGATTGAGCCGCGCTTCCTTGCGCGAGGCGATCGCTTCCGCGTAGTCGTTGCAATTGTAACCACACTGGCCGCAATCCTGCTGCGCCATCGCGGCCATCATGCGCCGGCGCAGAGGGCGGCCTTCCGCCATCGCCATGCGAGCGGCCAGCTCAAGCGTTTGATCGTGCCAAGGCGCTTCGCCAGCGTCGGCGCCGCCGCCGAGAACAGCGGCGTTCTGCTCGGGTGACAAAGCCGTTCCCATTCCGCCTTCGGGCGACGTAAACCCAGCGAAAAAGCCGTTGAGCCAGGCGCGCTGCTCCAGCGAGAAAGGCGCGGATTCCGGTAGAAGATCGAGCTGGGGCGCCGGTGTAATCTGATTCATGACAGCGTCTCCGCGTCGGCCAAGCGGCGAATCGTGTCAATGTCGTTGCGCCGCGCGAACGCGACAAAGGTTTCGTCCTTGTCTGCGCGATTGGCGACAAAGGCGCGCAGGATGCGGGCGACGACATGTGGCGCTTCGTCGGCTTTCACATTCGAATAAAGTTCGCGCGCGATGGCCGCGTCCTCGGCGAAGCCACCGCCAACCAGGATGTTATAGCCCTCGACGGTATCGCCTTCCTCGCCGACCGGCACGCGCGCCCCGATAAGGCCGATGTCGCCGATGTAGTGTTGCGCGCAGGAGTGATGACAACCAGTCAGATGAATATTGATGGGCGTATCCACCGGCGCCGTCGTTTCGCAAAAACTCGCGATTTCGGCGGCATGTCGTTTGGTGTCGGCGGCCGCGAAACGACAGCCGAAGTTTCCCGTACAGGCGACAAGCCCGGCGCGAAGCGGCGAGACTCGCGTCGCAAGCCCAAGCGCATCGATGGCGGCCACAGCGTCGACGACGCGGGCGTCCGGCACGCCGGTGAGCAGGAGGTTTTGCCATACGGTCAGCCTCACGCCGCCATCGCCGAACTCTTGCGCGGTACGCGCAAGGCCGCGCGTTTGCGCCGGCGTGAGCCTCCCCAAGGGCAAGGCGACGCCGATCCAGTTGAGACCGGCTTGTTTTGAGGATGCACGCCAATATGCGCGAGACGATCTTGCCGTGGACGCGGGGCGAGCGCGGACGAAGGAGCCCGCGATAACTTACGACCGAGCTTTTCTTCGACCAGTTCCAGAAACTTCTCGAAGCCGAACGCGTCGAGCACATATTTCAGCCGCGCCTTGGCGCGATTTGCGCGGTCGCCATGCTCGGTAAAAACCCGCAAAATTTTGTCAGCGACCTCGATCGCCTCTCCAGGGGGCACGATGACGCCGGTGTCGCGCGCGAAGTCCTTGTGGCCGGTGATTTCGCCGAGGGCCAAACGGAAATAGACGCCCGGCTCCACCCCGTGCGAGGCGAGCGCCTCCACAGCCTGAAAACCAATGTCGTTGGTGTCTTCCAGCGCGCCGACCAGACCGGCGCCGTCGAAGGCGATGTTGAATTTCCGCGGCAAGCCATAGAGCGAACGATCGCTCAGAATATGATGGTGCATCGCCGCGCGAAGGGCCGGGTGTCGATGAGCTCCCGTGGATCGACGCCCGCCGTCGGCGTGCCGGTGACGTTGCGAATGTTGTCGGCGCCGGAGCCTTTGCTCCACAATCCAGCGTCCTGGACGCCTTCGATGATCTTCGCGGCGTTTTTAGGCTCGATCTCCCGAATTTGGATATTGGCTCGCGTCGTGACATGCAGATAGCCGCCGCCAAAATTCTCGGCGAGATCGGCAAGGGCGGCGAATTGCCAGTGCGACAGCGCGCCGTTGGGAATGCGCAGCCGACACATATAGGAATTCTGCGCCGGCGCGACATAGAACAAGCCGTAATAACGCCAGCGAAAATTGTCCGGCGGCTTGGGCGGTTCATTGCGTTGCGCTTGCGCGACAAGGCGCGGATAGGCGTCGAAGGGATGTTCCTCCCGCTTCCATTTCGCCTGGTCGCACAGCTTGCCGCCACTTGCGGTGAAACGGTCTTGAGCCTCGATATGGATGGCGTCCGGACCAATCGGCTTCGCGCTCGCGTATCGCGGACGCGCGGCGCCAAGGCCCGCGGCGAAGCCTTCGAGGTAACGCTTCTGATCGAGTGTAAAATCGCCGGACATGGTCACGCCGCCTTTCTCACGGAGGCGAGGTCGCCAAACATCAACTCGTCGCGAAAGCGCCCGACATCCGCGCCAGTACGGATCAGGTCGAGATAGGAAGGCGCGGCGCCCGTGTCTCCGATCAGAACCGCGCCGACGACGCGATCACCATTCAGGACGAGCTTCTTGTAGTGACCCATGCGCGAATCGGCATAGATTATCCGCTCCGCCTTCTCGCCGCCCAAAAAATCTCCGGCGGAAAATACATTCACCCCGGAAACCTTCAAATTTGTGCCGGTAACGCTGCCGGCGTAAGACGCATTTCGTCCCGCGAGTCGGGAGGCGAGCACCCGCGCTTGTTCATAGGCGGGCTCGACCAGTCCATAACAGACGCCGCGATGCTCGACGCATTCGCCAAGCGCGAAAACGCCGTCAATATTCGTTGCAAGACCGTCGTCCACGAGAACGCCCCTATTGACCCCAACGCCCGCCATGCGCGCGAGGTCGACATTGGGCTTGACGCCGACGGCGAATACAACCGCATCGGCCTCGACCATGGCGCCGTCGCGAAATTCGAGGCTTTCGACCGCTCCCTGTCCATGAATTCGCGTCGCGCTGGCGTTCAACAGCACGCGCACGCCCTTTTGTTCAACGAGACGGGCAAGGAGCGCGCCGCCAGCGGCGTCGAGTTGACGCTCCATCAGCCGATCCATGATGTGCACGAGCGTGACCTTGGCGCCGCGCTTGGCGAGGCCGTATGCGGCCTCCAATCCGAGCAGACCGCCGCCGATCACGACAACCCTTTTGCGATCGGCGCCGAGACGCGCCAACTTCGCGATGTCCGAGACATCGCGAAAGGTGTGCACTCCGGCAAGCTCCGCGCCAGCGAGGGGTAGCCGCGAGGCGTGAGAACCGGTCGCGATGACGAGTTTGCTGTAAGGAACGCTTTTTCCGTCCGCCAATTTTACGCTTCGCGCGGCCAGATCAATCGCGCTCGCCTTGCAGCCGTAACGCAAGGTTACGCCGTGGTCGCGCCACCACTCCGCGGGCTTCAAGTCGATTTCGTTTTGGTCGATGTCGCCCGAAAGCACCGACGAAAGCAGCACGCGGTTATAGGCAAGACGCGGCTCTTCGCCGATGATCGCAATCGCATAACGCCCGAGCGCCTTCTTCGACAACTCTTCGACGAGACGCGCGGCGGCCATGCCGTTTCCGATGACGACGAGCGCTTCGCTCATGGGTCATTTCCTCTTGGCGTCTGGCGCATCTTGCACATGGTTCGCTCCTGCATCTGATCACCGGCTCGTTCGAGCCTTGAATCGCCCGCGCGGCGCCTAAAACAAAAAAAAACGCCGCGTCCTGAGAAAATCCGCGCGGGAATCGCGGTTTCGATCAGGACAGCGGCGTTGCTGCGTCGGCGCTTCTTTGAGCCTGCCAGAGCTGGGGTCGGCGCTGGCGTTCATGTCGTAGCAAGCGCGGCGCCAAGCGCTTGTTGAACCGACTGCCTAGAATAATCGGGTCGAGGCGCCAGGCGCGGCGACCGCTTTGGGCGCTTGCTGATCATCACTGCGGCGTCTTGCCTAACATGTAATCACAATATGGAAAGCGCGATGGCGGCTTGAGCCGAGCGTCATCGCCAGAGTCGGTAAATCAGCAGAAGGTTGATCAATGCCAGGACAAGAGCGAGACCGCGCCAAAATGCCGTCGGATTGCGTTCCAACAGCGGATGCGGGCGACAGGAATAGTTGGGATTGGGTCTTTGCAAATCCATCGTCAACGCCGACAATGCCTCCATGCGTTCGGTTGGCTTCCAATGCGTCGCCTTGGCCAGCGCCGCGTCGAACCAGGGCGGGACGGCGTCGTTGAAATCCGACGCCGACACATATTTAAGCCGGCCTATTTCGCGCCTACCCGAAAAGCCGCGACCATAGGGCAGTTTTCCAGTGAGCATCTCGTACGCGATCACCCCGAGCGAATAAATATCGGAGCGATCCGTTGGCGCTTCGCCCAGATGATATTCGGGCGCGGTGTAATCGAGCGTGCCGACCAGTCCGGGCTTGTCCGCAGGCGCCGCTGCTTCCTCTAGTCCCGCGACATATGCGGAGCCGAAGTCGATAATCTTCGCCGTTCCATGGCGATTGATCATGATATTCTCCGGCTTCAAGTCCCGGTGAATGACCTCCTTGCGATGGAACGCCCGCAGTCCTTTCGCGATCTGGTCGACGATCAGGCGGACGGACGTCAGATCGGGACGCGGATTGTCGCGCATCCACTGACGCAAGGTTTGGCCATCGCAATATTCCGTCACATAATAGAGCGAGCGTGGCGGCCGCCCGGATCGCTTGAGTTGCAGAACATGCGGGCTCGTCACGGTTCGCCCGATCCATTCCTCGCGAGTGAACATCTCGACATATATGGGATCGTCCACAAAATTGATCGAAGGCGTCTTCAATACGACGGTGTCGCCGCTCGCCTCGTCCTTGGCGAGGTAGACTTGCGTACGCTTGGAGAGATGCAACTCTCGCAGAATCCGGTAGCCTTCGAAGAGCTGCCCAGGCGTAAGTTCGGGCGGAAAAGGCAGAGCCGACAGCTTCTCGATGTGCGCGGCCTGGTCCAGCTTTCCGGGATCGTCGACGCGCACGATCTGGCAGGTGAGATTATCCGAGCCGCCATTGTCGAAAGCGGCTTGCACGATCCGCCGCGCGGCGTCGTCAAGCCCCTCGGTCGACGTTCGCACAATCTCGGAGATTTTGTCATCGCGCAGAAAATCATGCACGCCGTCCGTCGTGAAGATCAGCACGTCGCCTGACTCCATCGGCACGGTCCGATAGTCGATTTCAAGGTTCGTATCGATCCCCATCGCGCGCGAAAGATATTCCCGCTCGCGCGAGATTCGAACGCGATGGTCTCGCGTGAGCTGTTCGATCGCGCCGCTCCGCAACAGATAGATTCGCGAATCTCCAGCGTGAAATATGTACGCGGTCGCCGATTTCAACACGAGCCCCGAGAAAGTGGTGACCATGCCTCGATCCGACAGATGGTTGGCCGCGCTTTGGCCGTGCAGCCAGCGATTGATGGCTGAGAGCACGCGCCCGACGGAGGTTTTGACCGTCCAGGAAGGATGCGTCGCATAATAGTCTTCGAGAAAAGTTTTGACGCAGGTCTCGCTGGCGATCTTGGCCGCCTCGCTCGAACTCATGCCATCGGCGATCGCCATGGCGATGCCCTTGGCTTCAAGCAGGGCGGCGTCGGGAATGACAACGCCATAGGAATCGTCGTTACGCTCCTTTCGGCCAGCCTCCGAGTGCTGGCCGATGGAGATCGCGGGGCCGCCGGCCTTCATGCGTTGTCCTCGACGATTCGCGCGTGGCGCTCACGCCACGTCTATCATGGTCACGGAACCGTCCGGCATGATTTCGGAAATCTGACCTTTCGGCTCCTCGATGAAGAAAAAGATCAGAAGGAAACCCAGACCAGCCGCGATGGACCCGGCGAGGAAGAAGACATGTGGCGTTACGAATGAATAGAAGGTGAGAAAGAGCACGCCGCCAACATTGCCAAAGGCGCCGACGATGCCGGCGATTTGCCCGGTGAGCCGGCGCTTGATGAGCGGCAGCATGGCGTATACCGCGCCATTGCCGGCATTCACGAACAGCGAGCAGCAGAATGTCGCCGCCACGGCGAAAGCGACGCCGGTGGCGGCTCCGATGAAGCTCATCGCAAAATAGCCCGCCGCCGCTCCCGCCATGGCGACCAGCATTACCGGTCGGCGGCCAAAGCGGTCGCTGAGCCAGCCGCCCGCCGGCCTCGCGAAAAAGGTCGTCGAGCCGAAACTCGCGCCGACAAATCCCGCGACGGCTAAAGAAAGGTCGAATGTGTCCTTGAACAGCAAGGGCAGAACCGAAACCACCGCCAGTTCGGAGCCAAAGGTGACGAAATAGGCGACGCTCAACACCGCCACTTGTCGGAATTTGTAACGATGTATTTCCGGAACGACTTCCCCGCGCATCACGGGAGCGTTGATGCGCCACATATCATAGAGCTGATAGGCGTAAAGCGCCGCGAGACCGGCGTATATCGAATTGGTCAGCGCCGGCGACAACATATTGAGGCCAAAGGGACCGAGCTTCCACGCCAGCAATGCCAAGGCGAGGGGCTTGGTCGCCGTTTGAACTCCCGGCTTTCGAAAAAGTCCTCGTTTCCTGAACCAAACGACCCCCAGGAGCGCATTGCGGCCCTGGGGAACATTCCGACCATTCAGTAGAGCCGGCTCTCCTCGGCGACGTCGCCGTAGTGATCGCTTGCGCGCAACTCAAGGATGAAACCATGTCATATTCGATGGCTCGCGCTTCCCTGCCGGCCTTCAAACTCGGCCTCGCGGCATTGTCGTCAATTCTCGGCAAGGCCGCGGCTTTCCGCGTCGCGAGGAACATCGATGACGCCGTCATTCTGCAGTCGCGCCTCGCCCCCGACATGTTCGCCTTCGTTCGGCAGGTGCAACTTGCGACGGACCAGGCGAAGAATGGGGCCGCGCGTCTCGTCGGCATTGAACCTCCTCGTTACGAGGACAACGAGACGACCATCGAGCAGCTCAAAACCCGTATCGAAGCCACGATCGGCTACCTCGAGACGCTCGACCCCGTTCGGATCGACGCGTCCGAACATCGTGAGATCATATTTCCTCTGGGGCCGAGCGCCAAGGGAAGCATGAAAGGCGATGATTACCTCGCCCAATTCGTGCTGCCAAACTTCTATTTTTATCTCTCCACCGCCTACGCGATCCTTCGTCATTGCGGTGTGGAGATTGGCAAGCGCGACTTCCTTGGAGCAATCTCCATGAAGCCGGTTTCTTGACGGGCGTCTCGTCTTCATGAGGCCAAGGAAAAATCCGCATTGTGCTGGACGGTTGGCGGGGCGAGCGCAGGCGCGTGGGCGACACGGCGCGCGGTCACCCTCCGTGCACCAGGCCTAAGAACTCCTCACGCGTGCGGGCGTCATCACGGATTACGCCGAGCAGACGGCTGGTGGTTAATGTCGACCCGAGCGTGTTCACGCCGCGCAACGTCATGCAACTATGCTCGGCCTCGATCACCACGCCGACGCCATGCGGATTAAGAATCTCCTGAATGGCTTCGGCGATCTCGGCGGTAAGTTTTTCCTGGATTTGCAGCCGGCGGGCGAACCCGTGCACCACCCGCGCCAGTTTGGAGATGCCCACCACGCGGTTCGTCGGCAGGTATCCCACATGCGCGCGACCGATCACCGGGAGCATGTGATGCTCACAAAAGCTGACCACACGGATGTTTCTCAGCACCACCAGTTCGTCGTAACCGCCGACTTCCTCGAAGGTGCGCTTTAGGTACTCGCGGGGATCGTCGGCGTAGCCGGCGAAAAGCTCCCGATAGGATCGCGCAACCCGGCTCGGCGTATCGATCAGGCCTTCGCGGCTGGGATCGTCGCCCGCCCATTCGATGAGAACCCTGACGGCCGCTTCCGCGTCGCTCTGGGTCGGTTTCGCCATCTCCATGCCTCCAGAGTTCTTCGTCGAGCCCCGCCGATCACCAGGCCAATCGTAAGGCCATGGGATGAGCCGCGCAACCGAGCCGATATTTAACCCGGCGGATTTCAATGGCCGCCTTATGTTCGGCGTTGTAGTCTTCGCTCGCCGCCGTGTTGGCGTCGTGCTTGTCGATCGTGATTTTCTTGCCGGCGCCATGATGACCGGTCAGTTGCTATTTCAAATCAAAGGATCAGGCCCTATTTTTATGAAATCCGGCCTTGACGCCGAATCGCCATCCAGTGCTCCGACACGTGAAACCGTCCAATGTTCAAAGCTCTCTTCCACAAAATCGGAATCGCGGTCGCTAATTACCTCATGCAAGAAGTCGAAAGCAGTCCGGCGTTGACACTGAATGACTTTGCGGCGCTAGAGCAAGTCTTGCGACCCGGCGACGTCATATTGATCGAGGGCGGCTCGCGTATTTCGGGACCGATCAAATATCTTACGCAATCCACTTGGTCGCACGCGGCGCTGTTCGTCGGACCCGTCGAGAACCAACGCGAACCCGACGGTGAACCCCATGTTCTCGTTGAAGCCGAGTTGATCGATGGCGTGCGTTCTTCGCCCCTCTCGCGATACCGCGGCGCGCACACGCGCATCTACCGTCCGGTCGGCCTAGCGCCCAAGGAGGTGTCAACTTTAGTCAGCTTCGCTTGCGAACGCCTGGGCGAACAATACGACCTGCACAATCTGTTCGACCTTGTCCGCTATCTTTTGCCGACGCCGCCGATCCCAGCCCGGCTCCGTCGACGGGCGATAGCAATCGGCGCCGCCGCCCCCACCCGCGCCATCTGCTCTACGTTGATCGCGCAAGCGTTCCAATCAATCCACTATCCGATCTTGCCCATCGTCGAATTGACCGAAGACGCCGAAGCGTCGAGGCTAATACACCCACATGTCGTGCGCGAAATTCTGCATGTGCGTAATTCAGCGCTCTACGTGCCTCGCGACTTCGACATCTCACCCTATTTCGCCGTAGTGAAGCCGCCCATCGCGATGGGCTTCGATTTCCACGAATTCGATTGGATCCGAGACCCGCCGCCTCCGGCGCCTGACCTCGCGGAATGATCGTAAGCGGCGCGACCCGCCTTTCAGCGACTCATTCCAGAGTCGGCGGCCTTGCGGCGCGAAGAATGGTCGTATAGCCGGCCATATGACTAAGCCGAAGCTTTCATATTGATATGATTTGTCGCCTCACTTCAAGTTCGTGGTCAGCACATAATAATTAATCCGCGTCATCGGGTCCAAGCTCCCCAAACCGAGCAAGATGCAAAGCCAAAGCAGACCGGCGGCGAAGAACAGGCGTATGGGTTCCGGGCCTTGCCTTAACTCCATGAACGTCACGCTCACCACCGCGATCATCAACGCCGCGGGGATCAGAATAAGCGGACGAGCCGTTCGGTCCAGCGCCAGGAAACTTGCGCCGAACTCTATCGCCAACAGAGCGATGAGTAGGCCCCAAGCCAGTAGCAAATGACGCGATCGAGTCATGCTCCGCGCCCTATAAGATAGATCAGCGGATAGAGAACGATCCACACTATATCGACGAAGCTCCAATATAGGCCGACAACGCTCACCGGCGTGTAAAAACCAGCGGAAAATTCCTTCCGGCGCGCGCGAAAAATGATCCAGCCGACCAAAATTAACCCCACGATCATATGCATCCCATGAACCGCGGTGCCAAGAAAATAGAAAACGAAAAATAGCAGCGCTCCATCCCTGTGTGGACCGTCGATGGCGAAATCTGATGCGGGAAACAGATGCCGTTCAAAATCGTGACGCCATTCGACCCCGAATTTGAGCCACAGGAACACGAGACCGAGGAGCCAGGCGCCGACACAACATTGAATAAGCCTGCGGCTGTCGCCAGCCTCGATGAAGCTAACGCCCAGGGTATAAATGAGACTGCTTGTCACCAGGACCATGGTGTTGACCGTGCCGATGATCAGTTCGGTCTGCTGCGCGCCGGCGTCGAACCCTTGCTGGTTCCAATGGCGAGAATAGATCCAGGCGAGAAAAAGGGGGCCGAAGAACAGCATTTCGGTGGCCAGGAATAGCCACATCCCCGATATCGCCGACTCCGCTTGGTGTCGCGGGCTGGAATATTGGAACTCCTGGGTTGACGAAACCTCAGACATGGCGCTGCTCGACTTCACGCAAGGGGTAATCATATGGCGGCGCGGTCACCACCGGCGTCACCTCGAAATTCTCGGTCGGCGGCGGCGATGCGGTTCGCCACTCCAGCCCCGTGGCGTTCCATGGGTTGGCGCTTGCACGCTCGCCATAGAAAAGAGACCACGTCAGATAGGCGAGCGGCAGCAAATAGCCAACGGCCAGAATCGTCGCGCCGGCGGATGAGAGCACATTCAGAACCTCGAATTCCGGCGGATAGGAATGATAACGTCGCGGCATGCCCAGATAGCCCAACAAGAATTGAGGAAAGAAAGTCAAATTGAAGCCGAAAAAAATGATCACGGCGCCAACTCGACCCCAAATCTCCGGATAGATTCGTCCAGTGATCTTCGGCCACCAGAAATGCAATCCCGCGAAATAGGCCGAGACCATGCCGCCGACCATCACATAATGGAAATGCGCGACCACGAAATAAGTTTGAGTAAGATGCACATCCGCGGCAAGCGCCGCCACGAACAAACCTGTCAGACCACCGAGCGTGAACAGTCCAATGAAGCCAAGCGCATACAACATCGGCGCGTCGAACCGGACGGAGCCGCCGTGCATCGTCCCGATCCAATTGAACACCTTGATGGCGGACGGCACCGCGACCATAAAACTCAGGATTGAAAAAACCAGGGCGGAGTAAAGCGACGTGCCCGCCACGAACATGTGATGCCCCCACACCAGAAAGCTTATCACCGCGATCGAGATGCTGGACCATACGACGAACTTATATCCGAACAATCCCTTGTTCGAGAATGCGGGAACGATTTCGCTGATCACGCCGAACCCAGGTAAAATCATCACGTAAACCGCCGGGTGTGAGTAGAACCAAAATAGATGTTGGAACAATAGCGGGTCGCCGCCGATCGCCGGGTCGAATACGCCGATGTGAAATATCCGCTCGAACGCCAGCAACAGCAATGTCATCGCCAGCACCGGGGTCGCAAGCACCAAGATGACGCTTGTCGCGTATAGGGACCACAGAAACACTGGCATCTTGTACCAGGTCATCCCAGGCGCGCGCAGGGTGTGGATCGATATGATGAAGTTCAGTCCGGTGGCGATCGACGAAAAGCCGGCGATAAAGATCGCGACAATCGTCGCAACCACATGTCCTTTTGAGTAAGCAGTGGTCAGCGGCGTGTAAAAGGTCCAGCCTGTGTCGACGCCCCCCGCGATCAATGAATAAAGAGCGGCTGCTCCGGCGAGAATATAAAGATACCAACTGATCAGATTCAATTTCGGAAAGGCCAAATCGCGCGCGCCAAGCATGAGCGGCACTAGGAAGTTGCCAAGAGTCACCGGTACCGCCGGGATAAGAAAGAACCACACCATCACCACGCCATGCATGGTGAACAAGCGATTATATGTTTCAGCCGAACCGATCATCCCCCGCGGCGCGATCAGATTATAGCGGATCAAGGCTGCGGCGATGCCGCCAATAAAGAAGAACAGCGTAATGGAGCCGAGATTGAGAAGCGCGATTCGCTTGTGATCCGTCGTCAGCAGCCAGCTTCGAATCGTCGTCCCGTCGGTCAAATACGACTTGGCGTGCTTGGTCGTATCGGCGACAATCGCGCTCATGGCCTTACCTCCGGCGCGAGGGACTTGATATAGGCGACAAGCTTCAGGACATCCTCCTCGCTGACTTGTCCGGCGAACGAGGGCATGATCGGAGGATAGCCCGCGACCCGTCGCTTCTCCGGCAACAGAATGCAGTCGCGGATGTAACTTTCGTCGGCGGTGACAATCGTGCCGTCTTCGAGCCGCACGGGGCCGCCATAGAGTCCCGTGAGTGGAGGCGCCTGCACGGCGCTTGTCGCCTGAGCTCCGCCGATCCCATTGCCGCCATGGCAGCCGCTGCACCCGTATCGCATGAATAAAATCCCGCCTTGCTTCGCCATCGATCCGCTGGCGCCGTTCTGCTCCAGCCATTGCTCATATTCAGGAAGCGCCATCGCCACGACCTCGCCGGTCATTTGGGCGTGGTCCGCGCCACAAAACTGCGTGCAAAAGAGGCGGTAGACGCCGGCTGTCTCGACCTGAAACCACAATGTTTCGTAGCGCCCTGGAAGCACGTCGTGCTTGATGCGAAACGCCGGCACGGAAAAATCATGTATGACGTCTTCCGAGGTCATCACGAGCTGGATCGGTTGTCCGATCGGCACGTGCAACGCATTGATCTCGCGTTGTCCGCCATGATGCTCGATTTTCCACATCCACTGCTTGGCGATCACATAGATCTTGAGAGCGTTGGGGGGCGGTTGAAACAGTCTGACATAGAGGTCGGCTCCCCAGATGAACAAGCCGAAGAAAACCAGCAGGGTGACGGAGGTCCAAGCCACCTCGAGCCGCCAGGACTTTTCGGACGAACTGGAACGATCAACTTTGCCGCCGGCGCGATATCTGATCGCGTATAAAGTGATCGATCCGTACACAAGGCCGAGAATGGCGCAAGAGCCAACGACCAGCGCAAAAATCAAATAGTCGACTTCCGCGGCTTGGGTTGTCGCGTGGGGAAGCCAGAACCTCATATGGCCTGCCTCCCGCGACGAAACGCAAAATAGACCATCCCAGCGACGGCGATCGTCGTGCCCGCCGCCGCCACGCGTAATAGTTTCATGATGGAGAGCGTGAGCTTTCCCGTGGTCGGATCAAAATCATAGCAGAGCAACAACACGGGCGACGCCGCGGGCGCGACATCGCCCCTCGCGGAGCGCGCCACGGCGAGCCGAACATCGTTGGGCTGGTACCCAACGCCGAGCAGATAACTCGATACGACGCCTTCCGAGGTGGCGAAAACGACTCCCACGGGATGCGGAAACTGGTTCCGATCCGGTTCGGGGCGGCCATGAAATCCCACGGAGTCGGATATGGCCTGCGTCGCGTCCGCCGTGCCCGTCAGAAAATGCCAATTGCGCGCGGCGCCGGGCGTCGGATAACGCTGCAAATCCGACGCCTTGGCGGCAGCCGCGTCCGCGCTCGACTCCGACGGGTCGATGCTCAACGCGGCGAGCGAGTAGTCGCGGCCCGCCGTCAATCCTGAGTTTCGTAGCGCGTCAAATAGGTCAGCGCGAACGATGCCGCAAAGGTTAGGGCAATGAAAATATCCAAGCACGAGAACAAATGGTTTTCCGTCAATGAGATCGATCAACCGCGCCGCGGCGCCGCTCTCGTCGCGAAACATTTGATGGAGGGGGATGACGGCGCCCAGCCTTTGTTCGTATGCAATCCCGCTGAGATCCGCCTTTGACGCCGCAAGCGCGATTCGTGGCGTGATAAGAAGGATGAGTAGCACGAGCAGCCTCATTGGATTTCTCCGACGATGCAGGCAAGGGAGGAGCTTCTTTTTGAACGACCGGGGAGGTTTCGCTGGAAGAGGGCCAGCCGGGAATACCCTCCCGCGCGACTTCGCGCATCGCATCGAAGATCGGGATGTGCGCGATATTATTTGCTTTGTCGATCCAGCCCGCGCTGTTCAGCCACCGCATCTCATCATCGTAAAACCGCTTCATATCAGCCCGGGGATCTGGTTGAAGCGAAGGACTGGGATATCGCGGCAACGGNNCGGCAATTCCAGTCCTGTCGATTGTCGCGCTAGGAAACAGCCAAAGAACGATCAGCGCCATCAAGACGGTCGCCGCCAGTAGGAGCCCTCCACCGATCCAGATCAGGCGGGGGCCGACATCGGTCGGTTCATGTTGCGCGGGAAGGAGGCGCCTATTGGACATCGCGTCGCGCCAGGGTTGGCATCCACGAGATGAGTGGCGCCTGCAGCGCTAGCGCCGCCGCAATTCCGATCATCCCCAACATCGCGGATACGTCGACAAAGCCAAAGCTTGTCGAGGATTGCGGCGCCACCAGCCACCAGCTGCGTATGATCTCTCCCAATATC
>PLZT01000574.1 GCA_003152255.1 Methylocystaceae bacterium
CCCGCGTCTGCTTGATCGAATGTCGCATGACGCCAAGGCTCATATGCTGAACGTTAGACCGGCGGTCCTGCCGGCGCATCTTTACGAGAGCCTAGCCAATCCGGATTTCCATGTATTTTACCACGCGCCCGTTTTGATCGTGATCTCGGCGATTGAGCGAGGCCCGTGGATAGCCGAGGATTGTGCTCTGGCGGCGGAGAATCTCATGCTCGCGGCTTACGGCATGGGGCTTGGTTCTTGTTGGATTGGATTGGCGCAAGCTTGGCTCGATACGCCGAAAGGCAAGGACACTCTCGGCGTTCCGGTTTCCCACGTTGTCGTCGCTCCGATCATCGTCGGCGTCCCAAACACCGCCCCACCGACGGTTCCTCGAAAGGATCCCGAAATCCGTTGGGTTGGGTAGCGAGCTTCGCCCCGGCTGAACGCCGAGGCGGCGTTTCATATCGGACCGGTTATCGCAATTATTGAAGATGGTGCTTGCCGATGAGGCGCACAGTGCTCGCCTGCGGCCCTTTTTCTCCCATCTCCTCGACGAATCGGACTTCGGAGCCGACTGTCAGACGGTCGAAGGCGTCATCGAGAACGCTGTTGCGGTGAAAAAAGACCTCGCGGCCATCGGCGGTTTCGATGAATCCACAATTCTCTCCAGCGAGGAATTTCGCCACAAGGCCGTGATCTTCCACTTCATGCGGCTTTGTTTGACCGCGCATTTCGCGGACAGCATCCTCAATCTGGCGCTGGGCCGCGCCGAATGCATCCTTGATCGCGACCGCGACGTGCTCGTGCTCTTGCGCGTCGCCGTGAGTCTTGGTCACGATGATGTCCTTGTGCGACGGCATGGCGATGCGGATGTCGATCTTGAACAGACCGCCCTTCTGATGCCGCGACTGTGGCGCGATGACGGTCACATTGCAACTCGTGATCCGATCGTGAAATTTCTCCAGATGCTTGGCGTGCCGTTCGACCTCGGAGCGAATTTCCTCCGACGGCTCGGAGTTCTGGAAGGAGATATCAAGCGGCGTCTGCATGGGATGTTCCTTTATCTCATTGGGAGTTGCATTCGGCCTCGCTTTTCGCGCGGCCTCGATATCGACCGTGATCGCGCCGGCGGCGCCTCGGGCGCGCCGGCCCATTGTTCCCCGCATGGATAGGATGGACTTTATTCCGCCGCTTTCGGCGGCGCGCCGGGCTTGATCTCTATGGTCTTGGCGCTTTTTGCGATTTCAACGGGCTTCTTGATGTTTAGGTGGAGAACGCCCTTATCGAAGTGAGCCTCGACGGCTCCGTCATCGGGCTTAAAGGGCAGGGACATCGACCGGTAGAACGAGCCATAGCTGCGCTCCTCCACATGCCAATCCTTTTCGTCCCTCGTCGTCTCCTGCTTTTTCTCACCGGAGATCACCAGCCTGTTGCCGTCCAGGCTGACTTTAATATCTTTCTCCTCCACCCCTGGAAGCTCGGCTGTCACTTCAAAAGCGTCCTTGGTTTCCGCGACATCGATCGCTGGCGCGCCCGCTCCGATGCTTGGCGAAGGCGAGTTTCGATCAAATGCGCGGAACACGTCTTCCATTTCACGCCGGAGCGATTTGAATGGGTCGGATATCAAATCCTGATTGCTGGGCCACAAGCCTGGTATTTTCACGGGCGTATTCCCTCGTTATGTTGGAAGTCACTTTGGACAAGTTGAGGTCATCCACAAACCAACCTTAACCGCTCGAATTATCGCCCGTATGACCGGACGATCCTCCGCGGATTGGCGCGACGGCGACACCCCGCTCGGCGATTCCACGCGCTTTCGACCGTGGCGATCATTGCATTTCGTTCGCAACCATTCCTTCCGGCCGAGCAAGTAATGACCCTCTCCGCAGCCCACTGAACGCTAAATGAGTTATGGGTCGCCGACGAGAAAACAATTGGCGTGCGACAATTTAGCTGACCGCAGCCAACCTTGAAAAAAGCTCGCCGAACATCCGCGGATAATGGTCCTCGAGATCTCGTATAACCGGCGGCGCGGGCCTAGCCAGCCCGCGTCGAGAGCGCCAAGGCTCGTTCAATTCCCTTGGGGAAATTAATATTGGCGTGAGGATCGAGCCCCATCTCTTGGAGAGCGGCGATAACCTTCGATGGGTCTTCACTTTCGATACAGAAGCTCTCCCGCGCGACCGGACCGATATGCACGCGATCAAATTCAGCGGCGCAGTCGCGATACATGAATTGATGGCGCGTCTTCTTCACCTCAACGGCCCGCATCGACTCGTCGTTTGAGCCCACCTCTGACAAAAACTCTTCAAAATCATAAACGCCTCGCCGTGTCGCGATGGGTCGAAGATCGAGCGCGGCGAACGCGGACCGCAACATGGGCGCCGAAAGCGGAAAGCGTTCCTTGAACGCGAGAGTCCACTGCTCGAGCCCGCTGGAGTCGACCTTTAGTAATCGCTTGACCTCAAGCGCGCCGCCGCGAATCTTCGCGCTGTGTGGCGTGGCAAAGCTCAACAAGTAGATTTCGCCACTGCGCCGCGGGGCGATCCGCGTGGTCGGACCGAGCTTGGCTTCGATTTCCGGTAGTCCGCCGCCAAAGGTGCGCCATTCCCAACGAGGCGCGCAATTCCCGCCCGGTTCGCCCATCGGCTTCTCTCCTCAGCCCTCGTGGCGAATAAGCGGCCTCGGATATCCGACTTTTTCGCCGAGTCGGTCGCCACCTTAACGCGGCGGGAAGGCGGGAATGAGACGCGAGCGATTCTCAGGAATCCCCCGCGATTCGCTTTCGGTTGAGCGCGTCGCGCCTGAAGGCGTTTGGCGCATCGTCTCAGGGCATCTTGGACTTCAGTGTGATCGTTTCGCCATCGACGACGAATTCGCCGAAGCCCCGATGGTGAATAGTTTTGGGATTTTTTTGAGTTGGGTCAATCCACGATTTCACCACCTCCAGAACAAATAGCCCGAACTTGTTCACGAGGCGCGTGTCGACCACCTTGCATTCGAGATTTGCGAAACACTCGCCGATCAACGGCGGCTTAACCCGTTCCGCCGTGATTTGCGTCAAATGGAACAGTTCGAACTTTTCGACATCACGGCCTGAACAATTGCCGACTTCAACAACTTTTGACGCCATCTCCACCGCCGGGATGGCGATTACGCATTCCTTGGTTGCCCGTAAGGCGGCGTAACTATAGTCCGCTGGACTGACGACGCAGGCGACCAGCGGCGGCTCGAACTCGACCATCATGTGCCAGGACATCGTCATGACATTGGCGCGTCCATTGCGCGCGGTCGTCAACAATACGACTGGACCAGGCTCCAACAACCGATAAACCTGGGATCGAGGCAAGTCCTTCATCATCCTCGGACTCCATTCAAGTCAAGACGTCGCCGCGGCTCAGGGCGTTTGGGGCAATAGGCGCATTTTCCGCGTTACGCGCGGGGCCGCTTCGGCTACTGTCGCAAAAGAGATGGCTACGTGGGTTTTCGCCGGCGGCACATCAAAACATATATCCTCGGAATGAGGCGTCGATCATGGAAAAGCCGACATCGGAACGACCTTGGCATTTCGACATCGGCTATGTGCTCTTCGCGCTGATCATAATCCTTCTGTTCCAACAGGTCTGGTCGACGTACCGGGAAGCGGAGGTCGTGCCCTACAGCGAATTCCAAAGCCTCCTCCGAGACGATAAGATCGCCGAGGTCGAGGTCGGCGAGCAAGTCATCCGGGCGACGCTGAAAAAGCCGTTGCCGGATGGACGAAAGGAATTGCTCGCGGCGCGCGTCGATCCCAACATCGCCCAGGAATTGGAGGCGGCCAAAGTCAAATATTCCGGCGTCGTCGAACACACCTGGATTTCCACGCTGCTTTCGTGGGTCGTGCCGGTCGCGCTTTTCTTTTTCGTCTGGAGCCTTTTGACACGACGGATGGGGCAAGGCCTTGGCTCGATCATGTCGGTCGGGCAGAGCAAGGCCAGGGTATTTGCCGAAAAGGACATCAAGATCGGCTTCGCGGATGTCGCCGGCGTCGACGAGGCCAAGGAAGAGCTGCAAGAAATCGTGGCCTTCCTCAAGGATCCGACGACCCATGGGCGTCTTGGCGCGCGCATCCCAAAGGGCATTCTTCTCGTTGGGCCTCCCGGAACAGGCAAAACCTTGCTTGCCCGCGCGGTCGCGGGCGAAGCCGGCGTGCCGTTCTTTTCGATCAATGGTTCGGAATTCGTCGAAATGTTCGTCGGCGTCGGCGCCGCGCGCGTCCGCGACCTTTTCACCCAGGCCCGCGCCAGCGCGCCTTGCATCATTTTCATTGATGAACTCGACGCGCTGGGGCGCGCCCGCGGCATTTCCGGGCTGAGCGGCGGGCATGACGAAAAGGAGCAGACCCTCAACCAGCTGCTGAGCGAACTCGACGGCTTTGACCCGACCATCGGCGTCGTGCTGCTCGCGGCGACAAACCGCCCCGAGGTGCTGGATCCGGCGCTTCTGCGCGCGGGGCGGTTCGACCGCCAGGTTTCGGTCGATCGGCCCGACAAGATCGGCCGCGTCGGCATCCTGCAGGTGCATTTGAAGAAGATCAAACTCGCCACGGGCGTCGATCCCGCCGCGATCGCGGCGCTGACGCCGGGCTTCACGGGCGCCGATCTCGCCAATCTCGTCAATGAAGCGGCTGTCCTCGCGACGCGCCGCCGGGCGCAATCGGTTTCGCTCGAGGATTTCACCGCCGCGATCGAGCGCGTCATCGCCGGACCCGAGAAGCGCAATCGTCTGCTCAATCCGCGCGAGCGCCGCATCGTCGCGTTTCACGAAATGGGACATGCGATCGTCGCCATGGCTTTGCCGGACACCGATCCGATCAAGAAAGTGTCGATCATTCCTCGGGGAATTGGCGCCTTGGGCTATACGATGCAAATGCCGGCCGAAGACCGCTATTTGATGACGCGCACGGAACTGCTCAACCGCATGACCGTGTTGCTCGGCGGGCGGGCTGCGGAAATGGTGATCTTCGCGGAGGCGACCACGGGCGCCGCCGACGACCTTCAAAGAGCGACGGAAATGGCGCGGGCCATGGTCACGCGATACGGCATGGAGCCTGAAATCGGGCAAGCTTCGTTAGTCTCGGAGCGCCCTCGCTATCTCGATTTGTCGGAACTAGGCCAACGTCAGTCGGAAGCCAGCGACGAGACCAACGCGAAAATCGATAACGCCATTCGCAATCTCATCGAACAGGCCTTCAATCGCGCTTGCGATATACTGCGGAGCTGCGCGAGGGTACATCAAGAATCGGCGCAACGTCTGCTCGAGAAGGAAACCTTTGTCGACGACGATCTTGCCCCGATACGGGCCGCCGTGATCGAATGTCGCGATCACGGCGCGAAGACGACCTCTGGCGCGGGAACGGAGACGGCGTGAACGGAGTCTTCAGCCGTCATTGAGTTCGCGCGCCTTCGATATCGCTTGGGAAATCGCTCGGAATCGACGGGCGTCTCGCGACGACATAAAGGCGTCGTCCGTCCGCCTGACTAACGTTCATAGACGCCGATCAATAACGCCTCGGCGATCGCATACTTGCGCGCCTCTCGCTCCACTTCCTCGCAAGACGGGTCGTTGCGCCCCATGGGCAACCGAGCTTGAGAAAGCGCAAACAAGCGAAAATGATAGTGATGGACGCCATGCCGATGCGGTGGGCAGGGTCCGCCGTAATCCAATCGATCGAAATCATTGCGCGCTTGCTTGAAGTCTTGTCCAGCGCCTGGCTGTCCCGCGCCTTCCACAAGTCCCGCTTGGTCGCCGGGAATGTCATAAACGGCCCAATGCCGCCAGACGCCCGCCGGCGCGTCGGGATCGTCGCACAGCAACACGAAACTCAAGGTTTGCTCTGGCGCGCCGGACCATTGCAACGCGGGCGAAACGTCTTCGCCATCGCAAGTGAATCGGCGNNATATGTGATCTTGCCATCCGAGATATTCAATCCCGCGCGCAAATGCGGGTCGCTTCGCAGCGCCTCGCGCCAGCCTTTGTCCGCGATCGCCAGAACAAACGGGAGAGTGGCGTTATTAAGCGCGAATGTCGATGTCCGCGGGACGGCGCCGGGGATGTTGGTCACGCAATAATGCACGATTCCATCGACGACATATGTCGGATCGGAATGTTTCGTCGGCTTCGAACTCTCGCAGCAGCCGCCCTGGTCTATCGCCACGTCGACGATAACGCTCCCCGGCTTCATGACGCCGAGCATTTCGCGCGTTATGACCTTTGGAGCCTTCGCGCCGGGCACGAGAACCGCCCCGATCAATAGATCGGCGCGCTTCACTAGCTCGGCGATGGCGGCGCCGGTGGAAAAAATAGTGCGCACCGAACTCCCAAACCGCAGATCAATCTTGCGCAACGCCTCCAGATCGCGGTCCGCCACGATGACATTGGCGCCCATGCCGAGCGCGATCGTCGCGGCATGCGTTCCCACGACGCCGGCGCCCAAAATGACGACCTCGGCCGCTGGAACGCCTGGCACGCCGGCAAGTAGGACGCCGCGTCCTCCAGTCGGCCTCTCCAAACAGTGAGCGCCGACTTGCGGCGCGAGCCGGCCCGCGACCTCCGACATCGGCGTCAACAACGGAAGACCGCCTGTCGCGGAGGTTACGGTTTCATAGGCGATGCAATGCGCTCCGGACCGCATGAGATCTTGCGTCTGTCGCGCGTCCGGCGCCAAGTGAAAATAGGTGAAAAGGACTTGGCCTGGCCGAAGCCTTGACCGCTCCACTGGCTGCGGTTCCTTGACCTTGACGATAAGTTCCGCGGTCTCGAAAATCAGTTCCGGTCCCTCGCGGAGCGTCGCGCCGGCGTCGCGATAAGCGGCGTCGTCTATCCCCGCGCCGGTCCCCGCGCCGCTTTCGACGATGACTTCGTGACCGTGTTGAACGAGTTCGGCCACCGAGGAAGGTATGAGACCTACTCGATATTCATTGTCCTTGATTTCCTTGGGCACGCCGATTCGCATGAATCCCCCGATGTCGCCAAATAATCATCGCCTATTCACGAGGCCTTCCGCGGCATTCAGAATATCTATCACCTCCT
>PLZT01000271.1 GCA_003152255.1 Methylocystaceae bacterium
GACGCGCTTTATCAGCGTTTTGGCGGCGTGGACGGCTCGGCCTATCTGGTCGGCGGCTTCGGCTTCACCGCGCTTTCCGCCGGCGAGGTGGTGGTGGTGCCGATCCGTTCCGGGGTCGGCGCGCGGCTCGGGCTCAACCTCGGCTATCTGAAGTTCACGCCCCAGGCCACCTGGAACCCGTTTTGACCTTGCGCCGTTCCCTTTCGGCGATGTTCTCCCGCGAGCGCCCCGGCAAACGCGTGCAAATCGGCGACCGGCAGGTCGTCGTCGAAGGTCTGCCTCGCAACTTTTGGACCGATCTGCACCATTATGCGATGACGGCCAGTTGGTCGATATTCTTCGCGGCTTTGGCTCTGGCGTTCACAACGGTCAATCTCGTCTTCGCGGGAGTTTATACGCTCGCCGCATATTTTGGCGACGATCCGGTCGCCAATGCGCCGCCTGGCTCCTTTCTCGATTACTTCTTCTTTAGCGTCGAAACCCTCGCGACGGTCGGCTATGGCGACATGCATCCGCAATCGCCGATCGGCCATGCAATCGCGACTTTGGCGACCTTCGTCGGGCTTTGCTCGGTCGCCATCACCGCCGGGCTGACCTTCGCGCGCTTCGCCCAGCCGCGCGCGCGGCTGCTTTTCGCGCGCAATCCGGTGATCGGCGTGCACGACGGCGCGCGCACGCTGATGCTGCGCTTCGCCAACGAGCGCCACAACGCCATCACCGCCGCGAGCGCCCAGATGTGGTTCATTCGCAACGAGTTCACGATGGAGGGCGCGACCTTCCGCAAGTTCTATCCATTGAAGCTGACCCGCGAAGAAAATCCGATATTCGCCTTCACCTGGACGTTGATGCATGTGATCGGCGAGGACAGCCCGCTGCATGGCTATGCGGCGGCCGACTTCGAAGACCCCTTCACCAGTCTCGTCGTCATCTTCGGCGGGCACGACGAAACATCGGCGCAGTCGGTGCGCGGGCGCCGTATTTATTCCGCTAGCGACATTCTGCTCGACCAGGAATATGTCGATATCGTCGAAACCGACGAAACCGGCTCGGCGACCTTCGATTACAAGAAGTTTCACGACACCAGGCCCGCCGCGACGCCCCGCGACGACAGAGGCGGTTTTTGATTTCCTAATGCCCCTGTTTTAGAAGGATTGTGGTGACGACCGCATTCCAACGGCGCGGGCGGAAAGCGCTGTAGCAGGCAAGGACGAACGCGTGTTGATTGAACAGGCGATGTATTTCGCGCTCGGACTCCTGGTCGCCGGGCTTGGCATGCTGATGTTCCTGCCCGCCTTTTGGCGGCGGGCGATGCGCCTGTCGATGCGCCGGCTGCAGATGCTGGCGCCGCTCTCGCGCGAGCAGGCCATCGCCGAGCGCGACCTGCTGCGGGCGGAATTCGCCCTTCGCGAGCGCCGGCTCGAACAGCAAATGGACGCGATCAAAGCCTCGAAGGCGGGGGATCTCGTCGACATCGGCCGCCATGCCGCGCGCATCGCCGATCTCGACGACCGCCTGAGTAAATCCGAGGCCAATGGCCGCGAGCTGGAGCACCGGCTGAGCGAAACGCTCAAAACGCTGGCGGAACGGACGGATCTGCTCGGCTCGACCGAAATGGCGCTGCACGAGGTGACGGAAGGCGCGGAGCGCATGGTCGCCAGCATGCGCTTGCTGCGCTCATACAGCGAGGAACTCGGTCGCGAGAAGGAAGTCGTGCTGACCCGCGTCGCCGCGCATGAAGCGATAATCGGCGATATGCACCAACGGAACACCGATCTACAACACGAACTGGCGCAATTGCGCGACGATTTCGCCAGACTGAAGATCGAGGCGGAGCGGCTTGGCGGCGTCGACGCCGTTCTGGGCGCCGTCGTCGGCGAACTCGAAGCGACCAAGGCGGCGAACGAAACGCTCGAACAAACGCTCAAGGCGGTGCGCGCTCGCGCGCGCGAGGACGAAGAGCGGTTCACGAACGAGATCGCCCATCTCGAAACCGCGCTGCGACAGACCCGCGGAGAAGCGCGCGAACAAGCCGACCGGCTGGAGATCGCGCGCGCCGACAATTCCATGCTGCAAGGCGCGGTCGAGGCGCTCCGCAAGGATCACGCGCGTCTGCGCGACGCGGCCGCCCACGGCGTGGCGGAGGCGGCGCCGCTCGACGCGCGCGATCTCGCGGCGCTGCGGCGGGAAATCGCCGACCTCGCCGCGCGCTTGATCGAAGCGCCCGACCTCTCGCCGCGGGAACGCGATGCGGCGGGCGCGAAGCGCGCGCTTTGAGCCGGGACAACTCTGCCCAAATTCCGCCGCCCGCTTGACCGCGCGCCCGCGCTTTGGGACAAAGGTTCGGCGGAATAAAAATCTCGCGAGGTTCGTCTTGCTGTTCGCCGCCATTTGTCTGGACAAGCCCGACCATGTCGAGTTGCGTCTTTCCACGCGCGCCGCGCACCTCGCTTTCCTCGAGGCCAATGCGCCAAGCATCAAGCTCGGCGGACCCTTTCTCGACGACCACGACAAGCCGGTCGGCTCAATGCTGATCCTCGATTGCGCCGACGCGGCGGCGGCGCGGACCTTGCTGGACGGCGACCCCTACGCCAAGGCGGGGCTGTTCGAGAGCGTCGCCCTGCGGCCGTGGCGGCGCGTCGTCGGCGCGGCGTTGTGACATGGCTCACTGGCTGTTCAAGAGCGAGCCCACGACATGGTCCTTCGACCAGCAGATCGCGGCCGGAGAAAAGGGCACTTTCTGGAACGGCGTGCGCAACCATCTGGCCAAAAAGCATCTTATGGCGATGCAGGTCGGCGATCGCGGATTTTTTTATCATTCCAACGAGGACAAGGCCATCGTCGGCATTGTGGAAGTGATCAAGCCCTATTACCCTGACCACACTGACGAAACCGGCAAATTCGGGATGGTCGACGTGCGCGCGGTGAAGGCGCTCAAAAACAAGGTGACGTTGACGCAAATCAAGGCCGAGCCGCGCCTCGTCGGCATGACGCTCGTCAATAACTCGCGCCTTTCCGTGCAGCCCGTCAGCGACGAGGAATGGCGCATCGTGCTGGAGCTTGCCGGCGAGCGCGGGTAACCTCGGCGCGGGGCGTCCACGAGACGCTCGTCGTTCCGACGGGCCATAGGGCGTCCACAAGACGCCCGACGGGCTATGCCGCGCGGTCTTGACCAAGGATGGTCTCAAGTGACGGATGCTAATCTTTCGCCTGACCCGCCGTCGCAGCCCGGCTGCGACTTCATTCGCGAACAGGCTTTTACCCTCGAACGCATGAGGCTCGCGCTCGACGCCGGGCGCACCGGCATCTGGGACTGGAACCTCGTCACCGGCGAGGTGGTGCTCGACGCGCGTGTGCGGGCGCTGTGGGGGCTGTCCGAGGATGCGCCGGCCAATCTCGATGTCTTTCGCAGCGCGCTGCATCCGCAAGACAAAAAGCGCACCAAGGAAGCCATAGAACAGGCGCTCGACCCGAATAGCCCGGACGATTACGAAAGCGAATATCGCGTCATCGGCCAAATCGACCGCGTCGAACGCTGGGTTTCGGTGCGCGGCCGCACCTTCTTCGAAAACGGGCGCCCCGTTCGGATCGTCGGCACGGCGCGCGACATCACCCACCGCAAGCACCGCGAGCAGCACGTGCGCACGCTGCTGCGCGAACTCGTTCACCGCTCGAAAAACCTGCTCGCGGTGGTGCAGGCGATGTCGCGCCAGACCGCGACGGGATCGGGCTCGATCGAGGACTTCCAGCGCAAATTTTCGGCGCGGCTGCAAGCGCTGTCGATGGCGCACGACCTGCTGATCTCTCAGGACTGGCGCGGCGCCTCGATGCACGATCTCGTTCGCGCGCAAATGGCTTATTGTCTCGACATCGGCGCGAACGAAGTCGGCGACCACGCGAGCATCGACGGCCCAAAGGTGATGCTCAAACCAGAGGCCGCGCAGAATATCGGGCTGGCTCTGCACGAACTCGCGACCAACGCCCTGGCCCATGGCGCGCTGTCGCGCGCCGGCGGCAATGTCGCGCTCAACTGGCGGCTCGAGGACGGCCGCTTTTTTGTGGATTGGCGCGAAAGCGGCGGGCCGCGGGTGGCGCCGCCGCCGCGCGAGGGCTTCGGCCATAAGGTGATCAAGCGACTGGTCGCCCTGGCGCTAGACGGCTCGACGACGCTGGATTTCCCGCCCGAGGGCTTCGCCTGGACGCTGTCCGTGCCGGCTAGCTCCACCGTCGCGAAAATTGCCTAGCCCGGCGCTTTGCGCACGAGCGCGGTTGTTGACAAGGAGCTGTCTTGGGAGCGTCGTCGCCGGGGCGGCGGCCGTTGTCCATCGCGGAAAAAACGCGGCGAGACTTGGGCGCGACTGGTCTCCGTCCAGTCTTGGATTACAGTGATCAAGACGCCTTGCGCTCCAAAGGAGACGTGGCATGTTGGGGATATTCGGCCTAAGACTGCCTCGCTTGGCCACGCTGCTGCTCGCCGGCGCTATCCTGGTCGCCGTTTGCGCGGCCGGCATATTATATGTCTGGTCGCCGAAGGCCACCCTGCGCATCACCACCGGACCCGCCGGCGGAATAGCGCAACGATTCATTTCCGCCTTCATCGGCGTGACGACGGCGGCGCATCCGCACATCCGTTTTGAAACGGTGACGGTGACCGATCTGAGAGCGAGTTCCAAGGCGCTGGAAGACCGCAAGGTCGACATCGCGCTCGTGCGCAGCGACGTCGCGCCGCCAGTCAATGGACAATCCCTGGTCATTCTGCGTCGAGATGTGATCGCGCTGGTCGTTCCCTCCGGCTCGCCGATCAAAAATTTTTCCCACCTCTCGGGCAAAACCGTCGCCATCCCGACCGGCGTCCTGCAAGAGGAAAACTCGCGCGCGCTCGACCTTATTCTCAGTTACTTCAATGTGCAGCCGGACGCGGTGAAACGTCTTTTCCTTCCCGTCGCGGAGATCGGTCCCGCGATCCGCGCCAAGCGCGCCGTCGCGGCTCTGGCCGTTGGTCCCGTCGCGCCTGGGGAAGTGGTCGACGTCGTCTCGAGCGTTGCGCGGGCGACAAAGGAAGCTCCGAAAATTCTGGCGCTCGACGACAACGACGCCATAGCCAAAAGATTCCCAGGTCTCGAATCCGTCGATATTCCCGAAGGGGCGTTCAAGGCCCGTCCGCCGACGCCGGACGACAGCGTGAAAGGCGTCGCCGTCACCTATCGCTTCGTCGTGCCGGTGACGATGCTCGACGCCGTCGCCGGCGCCATCGCAAGGTCGACCCTGAAGACAAAAGCCAATCTGATGGCGGTGACGTCTCACGCCAATCAGATCGAGGCGCCCGACCCCGACGAGAAAAATCCCGCGCTGCCGATCCACCCTGGCGTCGCCGCCTATTTGTCCAGCGGCGACCAGAGCTTTATCGACGAGGCGCAAAAATACTTCTACGCGATCGGCATTCCTCTGAGCATCATCGGTTCGGCGATCGCGATCGTTTCCGGAATGCTGCGCAACAAAGAACTGCAAGGCGATCAGCAGAGGATTTTTCGACTGCTCGTGATCGCCGACGAGGCCGGCAACGCCAATCTTGATGAACTCGACACATTGGAGAAGGAGTTCAAGGCGAGCGTCGCCGCCTGCGTTGGCAAACTCATCGAGGAATCGAACGCAACCGAACAGGCGCCGGTGTCCTTGGCGATCGAGCACGCGCGGCGCGCGATCGAAGCACGGCGAAAGGCGATCGGGATCCGCGCGGCTCCCGAATCCGCGAGAGCCGGAAAGGACGAGGTCGCCGCCCACCCGACCGAGACAGGCGCCGCCCCTCTCGGGCGCGACAGCGCGTCATGAGACGTGGAGCTTTCCCGCCGCAAGCCTTCCTTGGATCCGCGCGGCGGCGCGAGGCTTGTCGCCATGGGGTGCTCGTCGCCGGTTCCGCTGGTCCTTCGCTCGCGGACGAGAGCGGCGTCAGTGGTGCTGTTTTTCGAATTGGTCCATTCGAGACCGACGGGCTCGAAGAACTGCCCGACTTGGAGCGTGATCGGATTGAAATAGGTCAGCGCGACTTAAGCATCGCGAATCCCGCCGGCGGCCCCAACCTTCGTCGTATTGCTGGCCGTGAACTCATACGGAAATTTGTAGTTCCAAATGTCGAGCGCCTTGCCTTCGACCTCCAGGCGCGCCTGGCGGATGTTAACCGTGCTGCTCAGCCCTTGCTCCGGCTGCGTCGATCCGCCGCCGTCGACGTGGGACATTTGAGGCGAAAGTATCGGGAAACACATGAGCAGCCCCGCCGACCTCAAGCTTTATGGCGGGCGGCTTAGACAATTTATCGATCGCTTCTAATTTGGAGCCGTTCATCATCCAGACATGTTTCGAGGCGTAGCTTCGAAAGCGCAACCTTCGAAGAGGAGCAGCAGATAATGAAAACATTACACACGGTGCTATTGGCGGCGGGCCTTATGGCTGGACTCGCCTTCGAAAGTTCGGAAGCGTTCGCGGCCGTGCCGATGATGGCGCAAGGGGCGCTTGCGACGAACGGTGGGGCGAATATAGAGAAGACTGTCGTTGTCGTGCGGAGACATGCCGTGGTCCGCAGACCTGTTGTCGTGCACCGGCGCGTTGTGCGCTAACGGCGTTGTCGAATTAAGTTCATGACGACGCTGACGACGAAATGATTGGTCGGCGGTTCCGCTGACCAATCCCAGCCGGGAGCGATGGGCTCGTCATCTCCGAGCACGCGTCCAAGGCGGCGACAGCGCCCCACGAGCGCGCCTGGTCCGATCGCAAATCCATCGCCCCCCGGGGAACTTGCCCCTAGAATATGTTCCATAAAATCCTATCGCACGGAAAAAGCCCGGCGATCAGATCATTGATCTCGGTTGCGTAATTGGATAACACCAAGCCGACGCGGAGATCGACTGGCCCCGCGCCGCTCGCCCTCGACAGCCAAACGGACGTTTCCATGATCAATCGACGAACCATGATATTTCTCGCCGCGTGCTTCTTCACGGCGGCGCCCGCGTTGGCTCAAGAGCAACCCAAGGGCCCGCCATCAGCGTCTGTCGCGATTGAGCAAATTCAGGTGGCCTTCATCGGATCCGGCGCGGCGGGCGGCGGAACGCTGAATTACCGCGGCGAGTCCTATCCCATCACCGTCGGCGGTCTGGGCGTCGGCGGCATTGGCGCGTCAAAACTGACAGCTTCGGGGAGCGTGTATGGTCTCCAGCGGCGGGAGGATTTCGCCGGCGCCTATGTTCAGGTTCGCAAAGGGTGGGCCTTGGGCGATCACGGAAAAGGGACGCTTTGGCTACGCAACAGAAATGGCGTCACCATGAAACTGAATACGCGGCGCAAGGGATTTCAACTGTCGCTTGGCGCGGATGGCGTGGTGATCGCTTTCAAATAAACGGAAGCGCGTGAAAGCGGACAAAACCCGGACCAAGATCATGCGCGGCCCTGGTCCGGAATGGCCGTGTTGAATCATAGTCCGATCAAAACAAGGGCGACGGACGCGCGCGGTTACCGACATCGAATTTCCGCGTCTGGGCTTGATTCGCGGCGACGCCTTTGATCATTTTCTCGCGGAACTCCAAGCGCATATGCAGTGAGCGAGGACGGCGGCGATTTTCAGGCGCGGATTGCATCGCCTGAACGAGACAGCTACGGTTTCCCAGGTTCGAGCGGGTTACGACAAAAAGCGCCACCGGAAGACAGAGCTTTTACGGCGTCGGCGATTTGTTCTTTCGCGGCAAGCTGAACCTCGTGGGCCCAGAAGGTGGGGATGTTCAAGCCGCGATCATCCCTTACGTAAAGGCGCCGACTGGCTCGCCCGGAATCGGCGGCAAAGCGGTCGAAGGCGGCGCGATCGCCCCGATTTCATTCGCCCTGCCGCGGGGTTTCACCTTTTTGTTCGACCCGGAAATTGACATTTCGCGCAACGCCAATGATTTCGGTCGGCATACGAATATTCAATTCCTCGGCAATCTCAGCCATGCGCTGACGGACAGCGTCACGGGCTATGTCGAACTCTGGGGCCAGGCGAATAATGACCCCATCAGCCCAAACAAACAGGCCTCGCTCGACATCTCGCTGACCTGGCTTGCTTGGAAAAATCCCCGAGCCTGCAGTTCGATCTTGGCGCCAATATCGGCCTGACGCCGGCGACGCCGAAGCTGCAGCTCTACCTGGGCGTCTCGCAACGCTTTTGACTTGCATAGAGCCGTCCTCCGAGGTCAGGCCACATGGTCGGCGGTCGTCGCGAAGGACGGCGCGTCAAGCGGCTCCGCCTTCGCGACTAAGTTCCGCGCTTCCACCCGGCCATTGTCGATCGCGTCGACCCCCGAAAAAGGCCTCGCTCCTTGGCCTTTAGTTCAGGCCGCGTTTCGCTCGAAAACGCATTACCTATGAACTTCGATGCCCTTTTTATCTCTGTATTCGTCGATAATGCAGCCGAGGACCTTGATCACTTTCTCGTCGCCAGGATGGGCCTTGCAATAGACGATCGTTTCGTGCTCAGCCTCTTTGCTGCGCGGGATATTGGCGAAATGCTTCTTCGCAAGCCCATTGTACCAGCCGCTATACCATGCCGTCAGATAATTGGCGTCTTCCTGAAAGGTGTCGGCCAGTTGCGCGCAGGTCAGGGCCTGCACGTCGAGATAGCCTTCTCCATCAGCGTAAGTGTTCAATTCCACCGCGGCAAACGCGCCGGTTCCGAGGGACGCGGCAATCACCGCAGTCGCAAGCAAGGTCTTTCTCATTAGACAGCACTCCCAATCCATAACGAATCGATGCGGAATTGTTCTCGAACATCCGGGCGTTCCGCCGCGGATCGGAAAACGCCGCCGCAGCGTTTTATCGCGAAGCGCGAGCCTAAAACAAGACCTGGATCACGCTTGCATTCGCCCGGTCATGGCGTCGGCCTCGAAATGGTCCGTCGAGAACCAGCGTCTTCGTATTGACGAAAACCTTACGGTGGCTCCGCCGTCGCCGCCACCACCCCGCCGCGCGCGCTTTTTAGCCGTTAAAGCGAACCGTCCCGAATCCCGAAACGTCATAACCGCCCAAAGCCTTGGCTTTGTCACGAAACGTTTCCGAGAGGCACAGAGCTACGAGCTTCTGGAACGGCGGGTCAAAATAGGCTTTGCGCCACACCAGAAGATCGAAGCGCTCCTCGATCAGCGGCGCGAAATCGAGTTTAAACTGACGCGCCGCCGCCGCGATGCCAAGGCCGACATCGGCGCGACCATCGGCGATCGCCATCGCCAAATCCGTCTCCGATCGCTCGACCGCTTCGACAAGGCGCAGGTGCGCCCGCTTCGGTCTGCCGCGTCTGAAAACGCAGGCCCCGCGCGGCCTTCAGACAATCGGGACGTTTGGCGAGATCGGGCCGCATGATCAGCCCCCGCGCGCGCCAGGCCCATTCAATAAGCACCCAGGGTTCATCCGTGAACCTCGCCGCGACCGCCGCGACGTTCCATTCTCCCCCTTCAGGAATATGAAGACCCGCCGCGACGCAATCGGCCGCCTGCGCCCGCTGCAACCCATCAAGAGCGCCGTCGAAAAAGCCAGCGATGCCGGAACGCGATTCCCGCAGAGCCCATTCGAGGAGAGGATCGTGCCCACCGGCGGCGACCAGCGGTCTTTGACCTTCGGACGATCGCGGCGGCCTCGGCGCGACTTGTGCATCGCTGGCCACGCCATTGACCCGCAGCCATTGCGCGATTTCGTCACGAGGAAACAGCAGCTTGCCCGTCACCCGGCGGAACGGCAGCGTCTCCTTGGCGACGAGGTCATAGACCTTGCGTTCCTTCACCCGCAAAAGGGCGGCTAGCTCGTGCGTGGTGTAAAATTCCGACATTCCATCGCCGCGTTCTTTTTTCCGCCGTCGCGGAGAAAATGACACGAAAAGTCATAAATGACATCAAAATTCCCGGTGAACGGGAACGAGAGCCCGCTTCGGAAAATGGCGACGATGGGCTTGAGTTGTTGACGCGATGAGCCTTCGATCCGAACAAACGTCTTTGCGTGTTTAGAACTTGCTCACCAGAGCTTTGGAAAATTCACAAAGCGCCTGGTTGCCGCATTGCTCTCCAGGCTCTTGAGTTCCTCGAAAGCTGCCTTGCGCTTTCGCGCAACTCCAGCAGTTTAGCATCGGAAACGGCGAAATCCTCGACGGCTTCGACTAACGCGCGCCGAGCCTCGACAATTTTCGATTGCTCGTCGGCTTCGTCGACTCGTCCTCGGATAGCAATTGATGGGGCCGCCGATTGATGTTTGGCCTTCAGGCCGAAAACGGCGGCGATGACAGCTCCAAAGACGAGAAACACCATGAGGAGCGGCAGGACGCCGCCAAAAATCTCGCTTCCAATCAAAACGACGGGCCTTGACTGGTTGATCTCGCTCGCATCGACAATCGCCGCCGGGGGTTTTTTAAAGGTGTCCGATAGCGGCGAATTCTCCTTGGCGCTTCTTATTAATTTGCCGCCGCTCCATTCGCCGTCTTCTTTCCGACCGTCGGGATATGTGCGGACTCCACGGCCATTGAAATCCCCATTCCGCCATTCGCCGACGTATCTTCGCCCGTCGGGATAAGCATAGGCTCCTCGGCCGCTCGGCCAGCCGTCGCGAAACTCACCGACGTATTCTCCATGGTGACGGTACGTGAGCGTCCCCAGCCCATTCGGTTTGCCGTCGCGAAATTCCCCTACGTATGTTCCGCCATTGGGATAGCTGGAACTTCCTTGGCAGTCGGTCCACGACGCCATCTCGCTGGCTGGGCATGAAGGTAGACCGCCCTCGCCAATAGCGACCGTCGCGGACAAAACAGCGCCAAAGGCGATTAAGGCGACCAAACATGTAATTGCTGATAACAGGAGCCCTAGCTTTGGCGTTCTCGTCACTTGGCGGACCATCGTCTTCAACCCAAAATCTCCCGATCACGGCTGGTTTTCGCTCATCTCCGCGACAGAAAGCGCCGGTTGGGGCTCGCTTCCAACGCTTTCGGCGAAATACGCGCATCAACCCATAAACCACCAGAAAGACCGCGACAAACCAGAGAGCCCTCGATTGCGAAACGTCCCGGGCGAAAGTCTGCGCGCAACCCGGGCCGCTACGCGCGTGGCTGATTTATCACCAGTCGGGTGGAAGCAAAGCCGGCGCGGCGCCGGCGGGCGTCGGCGGAGCTAGTTCCGGCGGCGGCGGCGGCGATTCCGCCGGCAGCAAATCGCCCCAATTGGTGCGGCTCGCCATTTCCTGTTGCATGGGAACCGGCACGATCGGCCTGCCCTCTCGCAACTCCCATCCCCCGCCCAGGGCCTTGTAAAGCGCGATGTGGTTGGTCGTGATCGCGGAGCGCGTCTGGGCCAGCCTGTTTTTCTCCTGCAAGAGCGAGCGTTCGGAATCCACGACGCGCTGAAAATCCTCCTCGCCTTCGCGATATCTGATGAAGGCCAAATGCACCGAACTCTGAGCGGCTTCGACGGACTTTTGGGAGCTGACCGCGCTCTCCTGCGCCTTAAGGAAAGCGATCAACGCGTCTTCCACTTCTCGCGCGGCTCCGAGCACCGTCTCTTCGTAATTCACCAGCGCCTGTTGGAAGCGCGCGTCCTGGGCCCGCACGTTGTTGGTGATGCGTCCGTAGTTCAAGATGGACCATTGGAACCCAGGGCCCGCGGTGAAGAACAGGCTGTGCGGCGCGAAAAGCTTGGCGACGTCGCTGCTCTGAACGCCCACGTCGCCCAATAGGAAAAATCTCGGATAGAGATCCGCCTCGGCGACGCCGATGCGCGCGCTCTCGGCGGCGGCGTTGAGTTCCGCGGCGTGGATATCGGGGCGTCGGCGCAACAATTCCGCGGGTATGCCGACGGCCACGCGCTTGGAGGCCGCGGGAATTTTTTGCGGCCCATGCAGCAGCGCCTCCATGCCGCCCGGCGGCTGGCCCAGCAGCGTGCTCAGCGCGTTTTTCGACTGTTGCAGACTGGCTTGCAATTGCGGGATGTCAGCGAGCGTGCTCTCCCACAAGGTGCGCGCCTGCGTAACGTCGAGTTCCGACGTGGCGCCGTTGCGGAAACGCGACTCGGCGATGTCCAGCCCCTCTTTTTGCACCTTGGCGTTTTCTCGGGCGATTTGAATGAGCTCCTCATAGGTGCGGAGCAAGGCGTAGGTGCGTGCCACTTCAGCGGTCAGCGAAACGAGCGCGCTATCGTAATCAGCGACCGTCGCCAGCAGATTCGCGTCGTTGGCCTCGACGTTGCGCCGGAAGCGGCCCCAGAAATCCATCTCCCAGGCGGCGTCGAAGCCCAGGTTAAAATTCGCGAACGAATGTTGGAGCGAAGCTTGGTTGGCGAGGCGCGAACTGAGAAGGTTTTGCTGCGCGGCGCCGGCGCCCTCTTGCGTTTGCGGATAGAGGTTGCCGATCGCGACGCCGAGTTGCGCGCGCGCTTCAAGAATTTTCAAACCGGCGATCCGAACCGGGAGATTTTGCTCATAGGCGCGCTGGATGAGGCGATCGAGCGTCGGATCCTTGAACGTCTTCCACCAATGCGATTTGACGTCGCTCTTCGCTACGCGCTTGTCGCCGCTCTCGATCCATTTGTCTTGAACGGGCGCTGTCGTCGCGAGGAAATCGGGGCCCACGGCGCAGCCGCCCAACGCCAGAGCCAAGCAAATCGGAGGAACCTGGACAAGCAAGGGCGCCGCGCGCTTGGACTTTGGATGACCGCCCATCAACATGCTCCGCTATCCGTCGAAGGGCGCCGAGCCGCGCGATCCTTGCGAGCCCCCTCTTATGAGTCGGGGCCAGTCATCCGTGAAACGAAACGCCGTTTCTCTGGGCGAGACAAACGCACGGCGACATTCCCGAATCAATCATGTCCGACGTTCCTTTCTAAGGTGAATTTTGAGTAAATGCGAGCAACGCAACCGGGATATCCTGTTGCTCGCTCGCGCGGCGGGCTCATGCTGAACGCGCTATTTCGTCACCGCGATCGATTTGCGGAACAGCGCCAAACTGTAAACGAAAAAAGCAACGCCGACCGCCGCCACCATCGCGAACTGCGGCCAGACGGCCTCGATGCCGCCGCCGCGATAGATGATCTTTTGCGAAAAGCTGACGAAGTGCCGCGATGGCAGGAAGAACGTCATATATTGCATCCAGACCGGCTGGCTATCGATCGGCGTCGAACCGCCCGAGAGAAGCTGCAGCATGACGTTCACGAAAATGATCAGCAGCGCGAATTGCGCCATGGAGCGGGAGAACGTGCCAAGGAATATCCCGAGCGCCGTCGCGAAAAAGAGATAGAGCAGCACGCCGGAGAACCACAGTGTAATCGACCCCGCGAAGGGAACCTCCAGCGCCTTCATTACGATGAGATAAAGCGACGCCCCCGTCGCGACGAGAATGACGAGACTGTTGGCCCAAACTTTCGCCATCGCGATTTCGAAGGCGGTGAGCGGCATGACCAGCAGATGTTCGAGCGTCCCATGCTCGCGTTCGCGAATGACCGCGGCGCCGGTGAGAACGACCGTCAACAGCGTCACCTGATTGATGATGGCGACGACGCTTGAAAACCAGGAGGATACGCCGTTTGGATTGAACAATCGGCGAATGACCAGATTGATCGGAGGTTGCGCGGAAGCGTCGGTGCGCCGGAAAAAACTGGAGATGCGATCGTTGATTCCCGGTAGGGACGCTCATTT
>PLZT01000055.1 GCA_003152255.1 Methylocystaceae bacterium
CTAACCCGGAAAGCCCGAAATCGCAATCCGGCGCCGCTTCGCCGACCGTGCCGCCTTCCGCTTAAAAGGAAAATGGCTCAAGCGGCCGTGCTCGCGGGCGGCCTCGACCACCCGAGGCGCCCGGATCGCTACTGTGTCGATCCCCCGCACCTCTCGCTTGCGACCCTCCAGCGTCTCCGCCAGCGCGCTCGCCTGCTCGTCGGTGAGCCGCCTTGCCCCCAGTCGATCCAATTGGCCCGGGCAAGCCCGTCGAGGGTGGAAAGAGATTTCGTCCCGCCGCCAACCGCCGCCTTCCGCTTAGCCTTTCGCCGAGGGAGCAGCCCTTCCGGTCTTGGGGGAAAATCCCTCGGATTTTGCAGCTCGGGTTCGGCAATTACGGAAAATGGCGTTTGCCAAAGCACGCTTTGTGAAGCCAGAGATAGACCTGCATCGCCAGCCAGGCGTCATGAAGCGCGTCATGCCTTTGGCCGCGTTGTCCGATCGCAAGGCGCGAGCAGATTGCCGAAAGCGACGCGCTTCCGCCGAGACCGAAGCCTCGATAGGCCTGCATCGTGCAATATGACTGCATGAGCGGCATTTGTAGCCCGGCCGCCTCAAACTCACGCGCAAGAAATGATTTATCGAACTCAGCATTATGCGCGACGACAAGACCAGCAGATGAAATAAAATCGAATAATGGCGCGGCGTAATCGGAAAATGGCCGCTGATGGCGTAATATCCAATCGTCGTAACCGTGAACTTCTTCGGCTTTTGGATCGCTCTTCCGTCCAGGATCGAAAATCAGGTGAATTTGATCGAACTGAAGGAAGCCGGTTAACATTTCAAAAGTTGAAAACCTAATAGCGCCGAGGCTCACTATCCTGTCGGCGCCGTGAAGGCCCGTTGTTTCAACGTCAACGAATAGAATGCTTGCCGGCGCTCCCTTCAGCAAATGCCCCTCCAAAATGAAGGGGAAGATTCCACGCGGCGAGGACAAATGTCGAGTCGGCTCGCCCCAATGATTGACCTCGCTGCTTGATCCGGTAGCATCATGCAACTCGGAGATGCGTCATTGGATCTCAACAAAGTCCGCGACGAGACCGAAGGAGCACTGGAAAGCGATGAGCAACACCGGACCGTCCGTGACGCCCGAGCGCATTCTGCAGTTCGTCTGGGCCTTCGCGCCGCCGCTCGCGATCGAGGCGGCGATCCACCACCATGTTTTCGATGTGCTGGCGACGCAGCCAATGTCCATCGCTGAATTGGCGCGAGCGACGGGCGCCTCCACACGAGGGCTGTCGGCGATTGCTGATCTTCTGGTCGGGTTCGCGCTGCTGAGCCGCGACGACGAAGGGCGCTATGCTCTAACTCCTGAAAGCGACGCCTTTCTCGTCAGCCACAAGCCGAGCTTCATGGGCGGGATCTTCCGCCATATGAGCAGTCAACTGCTGCCGAACTGGTTGCAACTCTCCGAAATTGTCGGCAGCGGCAAGCCGGCGAAGGCCGTCAACTCGGTCGCGGAAGGCGCGCCGTTCTTTGCCCAGTTTGTCGAGGATATCCTTCCCCTGAGTTATCCGTCGGCGCGTATGCTGGCGGATGCGCTAAACCTCGCCCAAGCGAGGGGACCGATCTCCGTGCTCGATCTCGCCTCGGGCTCCGGCGTCTGGGGCATAGCCCTCGCTCAGGCTTCGCCTCACGTTACCGTGCATGCGGTCGATTGGCCGGATGTGCTCCCCGTGACGCGACGCGTGGCCGAACGGTTCGGGGTTGGCGAGCGGTTCACCATGGTGGGGGGTGATCTGCTGCAGGCGGATCTCGGCGGCCCGCATCAGGTGGCGACGCTGGGCCATATCCTTCACAGCGAAGGAGTCGAACGCTCCCGCGCGCTCCTGCGACGGACCCACGCCGCGCTGGCGCCAGGCGGCACGATCGCGATCGCTGAATTCCTGGTGGACGCGGATCGTCGAGGCCCGATGAACGGGCTGATCTTCGCGGTGAACATGCTGGTCAACACCGAGCACGGAAGCACTTATTCGTTCGACGAGATCGCCGGCTGGTTGACCGAGGCCGGGTTCACCAATCCGCGTCAGTTGCCCGGCCCAGGCCCTTCGCCGTTGATCCTCGCGACGCGCGGCTAACCCCGGCAATCGCGGCAAGACTCCTCTTCGGATCGGATTAATTCATGACCGCGCTGGTTGTCTTCGACATTGAGGCCGTTCCCGACTTCGAGATGGCGCGCCGCCTCCTCGCGCAGCCCGATGACACACCTGACGCCGACATCAGACGGATGTTGGGGGAACGATATTCGCGTAGTGGCGAGGATCCCGCGACGGCGTTCCTGAAGGCGCCGATTTACCGGATTGTCTGCATCGCCGCCCTCTATGCCAAGCGAGACGACGGAGGCGGCCCTTGGACGGCGACCCAGATCAACAGCCGTTCGATCGGCGAAAAAACCGAGGCGGAATTACTGCTTGGATTCGTCAAAAGCCTTCCGGTGGATAGTCGCGGCACGGGCCCGATCCTCGTAACCTTCGGCGGCAACGGCTTCGACCTGCCGCTGCTGCGTTATCGCGCCTTCGCCCTCGGCATTCCCGTGCCGGGACTCCATGGCGGTCACCGCAATTATTGGCATCGCTTTGGCTCGGATCATATCGATCTCTGCGNNGTCAGGTCGAGGCCTATGTGGCGGCGAAGCGGCTGACCGAGGTGGCGGATTATTGCCTGACCGACGTACTCGCCACTTACAGCGTGTTTCTCCGTTATGAAATGGTGCGCGGCGATCTGAGGCCGGCGCATTTCGATGCTTCCATGGACAGCC
>PLZT01000352.1 GCA_003152255.1 Methylocystaceae bacterium
GGTTCGCGTTTTCGCCGTGGAAAGCCCCGCGATGACGAACACGCACGCCGTCGCTCACTCAAAGGCGGCGGCGTCTATCACGAATGGATGGATTTACGGCTGACGCCAAAGGGGTCGACAATGGACATCAGCACCTTTTGGGTATTCATCGTCGGGTTGGGCGCCATGCTCGCGGCTGGACTTGCGCCATAGAGCCCGTGATGCGTTTCCATGCATCCGCCTTCACCCAATCGCGAAAGCGCGCGTAAGCGTCGCTCCAATTCCCAAAGGCCGCCGGCAAATCGCACCAACGGCTTCCCGCGCGCAGTCTTATAAATCAGGCGAACGGGCCGGAAGCGCCGTCCGGCGCGGAAATGGCGAAGCCCTGATTGATCGCCGAGAACATCTGGTAAAAGCCGGATAGGACGACCAGTTCGACGAGGCCTTGAACGCCGTATCGCTCAATGAGCTGGCTTTGAAGCGCCCCTGGAACCTCCTTCCAGCACAAAGTCGAGCCCAGCGCTTCGGCGACGAGATCGAAAGGCGCGGGAAAGTCGCCGTGCGAGAGTCCGTTCCGCCGAAGGGCGTCGATGGCCGATAGAGGTACGCCCGCCGCCTTGGCGTGCTCGACGTGGTCGCTCCATTCGAACGTGGCCCCCGTGCTTCTTGCGACGCAAAGGACCACGAACTGATAGACGTCACGGGGAAGGCTGCCCTGGAATTTCAGAAAATAACCTAGGTCCTCGATCTTCTCGCAAAGCTGGGGATGATTCATCAACGCGCGATAGGGTCCCCCGAAGCCCGCGCCCTGGGCGTTCCGTCGCTCGACCATGCGGTTATATATGGCGAGGTCGGAGGGCGAGAGCGTCGCGGGGTCGAAGGGCAAGCGCGCCATAAACGCCTCTTTTTCACTCGTGAAAGGAATAGGCCGCGATGGCCGCCGCCCAATCCTCGACCGGGGTCGCAAACGCCTTGTCGGCCTTCACGTCGACGAGACATGGACCTTCGCCCTCGAGCGCGCGCTCGAAGGCGCCGGCGAGATCTGCCGGATCGCGGACCGTTTCGCCGCGACAGCCCAACGACCTGGCGAAACCAGCCCAGTCATGGTCGGGCAAGCGCGTCAGTTCGTCGGGAACCGCGCCGAACTTATGCGCGCGCAGCCAGACATTGCCGAGCGCGGCGTTGTTGATCACGACGAAGACGATCGGCAAGCGGTAGCGCGCCGCGGTGGAAACCTCTATTCCGTTCATGCGCATGCAGCCGTCGCCGGTGATCACGGCGACCCTGCGCAGCGGGCGCGCGCATTGAACGCCGACGGCGGCGGGGATGGCCCACCCCATTGGACCGAGATTTGTCGCCGAAATATAGGTTCGCGGTTCGTAGGCTTCCCAGTAGTGGCCCGCGAAGGCGCGGTGAGCGCCGGAGTCGACCACGAGCACGCCGTCACGCGGGAGCGCTTTCCTCAATTCGCGGATGACGCGCGCCGGATGAATGGGCGCGGCGTCGCTGGCGCAGTTCTCAAGGTCTTGCAATCGATCCTTCGAGCGAATCCCCGCGAGCCAGGCGGAGCGCGCCGCGCGCGTCGTTTCCAGCGAGGGTCTCAATTCGTCGCCGTGATCGAGCAAATACCTCAAATAGGCGCCGCAGTCTCCGACGACGCCGCCGTCTTGCGCATGCATGCCGATGTTCGCTGGCGCGAGATTGACGCTGATCGAGGCTTGGGGCGCGATTTGCAGCGCCCAATGCATGGTGTCGCGTTCGTTGAGGCCCGACCCCAGGACAATCAGTAAGTCGAGCGGCGCATCCAGCAGCGCCATGCGGGAATGATGCGTTCCAGCATAGCCGAAGACGCCGAGCGAGAGAGGGTGATCCTCGGGGAGCACGCCCTTGCTCCTCAAAGTCGTGGCGACCGGAATCCCCCACAGCTCCGCGAATTCTCTCAGCGCCCGCGCCGCATGGGCGTGCTCGACGCCCGCGCCGGCCAGGATTACGATCTTCTCCGGCGCGGCGCCGCCCGCGCGATGAAAATGCCGCAGCGATGATTTTGCCGCCGTGAGAGAGAGCGGATCGCAATTGCTCAGAGCCGCCTCGACCTTTGCATATTTCGCCGAGACTTCGCTGGTCAGGCTGTCGCCGGGCAGAGACAGATGGACGGGCCCGCGGGGTGGGGTCCGAAGCAGCAGCATCCCGTGCTTGAAGAGATGCGGCAGGCTCCTCGGATTGTCGACGGAAGAGGAGTAGCGGACGATCGGCTTCAGAATCGTGACGTCATCGAGCGTCTGCGGACTGGCGTCTTGAAACATGCCAAGTCCCTCGAGGACGCTGCTGACCTCGCCGCTCATGATGAACACAGGCGAGCCGTCGGTTTGCGCCGTGGCGATCGCCGTCACGGCGTTGGCGAGGCCCAGGCCGCCGATGCACAAGACGGCCCCGAAATTCCCGCTTCCCCGCGCATAACCGTCGGCCATATAGGCCGCCCCGCCCTCTTGCGCCGCGATGATCGGCGTCAGCGCCTTTTGTCTGCCGAGAGCGGGGAGAAACGGGTCAATGAGCCCGCCAGGAACCATGAACAGATGGTTCGCGCCTTCGCAGGCTAAGGCATCCAGGATAAAATCCGTTCCGAGCTGCATCGCAGGCTCCGCCATCGTTCATTCGGAAATGGGGTTCAGCCCCGAGGCGCGATCGCGACGCCCCTGAGGATCAGATCGACCCCGACAAAAAGCTCAATCGCCCATAAACCCGAGAGAGTATAGCCGCCGGCGATGAGGCCCGCCGCGAGAACATCAGGCGCCTCGCCGACGAAATGTCAAATTGCCGTTGCGCTGCCCCCTATTCGGTTGGAAACCCGCGCGCGACATTCTGTGACGGCCCGACGATTTGCATCTCAAAACCGGCTTCGTTTCGCCGAACCGACAAACTGCGCCTGAGCCACGCACGTCCTATTCAACAGCGGGACGGGTAACGCAGACGGCGGCCGGGAAGCGCCCTCGGCAATTCGTCGGAGCTTCGCCGGGTAGGCTCGTGGGCCGTCGCCTCGCTAGCCAAGC
>PLZT01000553.1 GCA_003152255.1 Methylocystaceae bacterium
CATGGCGGGTGTGGCCTCGATGCGATGGCGTGAAGGATCAGTCCAAGCAACTAATCCATACACCAAATCAACATCTTACGCTACATCCGCCAGCCCAAAATCAAGCCCTCGGTGAATAAGACGGGCTAGCACGGCGGCGATTATTTCCGACAACGCGACTTCGTTGTTGAGACGAGATAGGCGGCGGCCAAGGTCCAAACGAAGCTCGCGGCGCCGGCGGCGAGAGGCCAGAGAGACAGAAGGTCTGGCGTTTCAGCTGCGAGGGACGGCGCGCGCGCCTTGCGCACCACATTCAGAAACGCGACCTCGCTGTCAGATTGCCCCTAACTCGGGCAATCTGACACGTTCAGTCGAGCTCGCTTCCGACGGGGCGGAATGGTCCGCGGCGAATACGAGATAGACGGCGGGAAGCACGAACAGTGTAAACAAGATGCCGATCGAAAGCCCGGAGGCGATCACCAGACCCAAATTGAAGCGTGACGCGGCGCCGGCGCCGGTTCGCGGCGATCAGCGGTAGAACGCCGAGCACCATGGCGGCGGTCGTCATGAGAATGGGACGCAGGCGAATGGCGGTCGCCTCTAGAATTGCTTCCCGCTTCGATCTTCCCGCATGTTGCAGTTCGTTGGCGAATTCCGCGATCAGAATGCCGTGTTTACTGATCAGACCCATCAGCGTCACGAGACCGACCTGCGTATAGATAAGGCCGTCTCCGCCCCCGCGCAGCCTTGTCAGACCAGTAGCCCGTATTGGACCGCGGCTTAAAAGCAAGCTGGCAGTTCTCGTGGGAGTGCCAGAAGCAGCCGTGAACGAAAATAGCCCAGCGCCGCGCCTTGTGGGTTGCCGACCAAGCAACTCTATCAATTTGCCGCGTGCAAGCGCCATGGGCGCCGCCGTTCCTTGCGGGTAGATCGACGGCCAGTACCGAGAAAGACGTTCTGGGAGCTTAGGCCGTGTGCGGCACATCGGAGGCCTCGGCTCAGTCAACCAAGATACAGCAAGCCCAGCGTGACGAGAGCGACTATGAAGCATACCATTTTCGCGCTTGTGCAGAAACTCGCGCAGGTCGCGGTGAAAGGCAGGGGCGTGGGGAAGCGATTGAGGACGACGAGCAACAGGACGTTTTCGGCATAATCCCAAAGGGCCGCTGAGATCGCCATGATCTGCGCCGTCCGCGCTACCTCACTCATCGCAGGATGGAACGCCGGCGCCGAACTGGCGAGTGCGAAGAGGAACGCGCCATAGACCGCGGGAAAAACCATATCCGCGAGCAGCATGCGCCGGAACGAGGCACGCCCTCTCTCACCATATAGCTTAAGAAGGCGATAGAGAGTGGATGTGCCGTAAAACAGGCGCACATCCACCTGAATCTCTCCCTTGGCACGGCGGCGCAGCGCCAAAACGCCGCCGGGCAAGAGCCAGAAGCCGCAAAGGAAGAGCGCAGTCGCAAAGCCAAGAGCCTGCATGAGAGAAGGAGCGCTCATTTCGCTTCCTTCGGCAGTGAGCCGAGCGCGCCGAGCACCTCTCTCAACGCCTCTTCGAGCGGCCGGTGAGACTCCGCTCCGATGAGGGCCACGAGCTTGGAATTGTCGAGCCTGACCGGCGTGCGCCACAAATAGCGCATTTCTAGAAGCTCCCGCAGAAATGGAACAAATGGCGCGGCGAGGCGCAAGAAAAGCCACGGCGCCGACCGGATTTCTGCATCTGGATTTCCGGCGGCCCGGCCGATCGCTTTCGCCATTTTCACGCCGGGCTCGATCCAATAACCGCCGAAATGGAAGACATCGAAGGCAGGAAGCGTTTGTTCGATTTCGGCCAGCCGCGCGATGGTTTCGGCGAAATCCGGCAAATAGGCCCAGGCATGACCGATGGTTCGGTCGCCGGGATAAAGGACGGAGCGGATGGGCTTGCCCGGCGTGATCATGGCGTCCTTGAACCAGGAGGTTGGCTGATGTGGGCCAAAAAAATCGGCCGCCCGCACGATGAGCGCGCGGACGCCTCTGCCGGTTGCGGCGCGCAGGCTCTCTTCCATTTCGACCCGCACGGCGCCCTTGCGCGAGCAGGGATGCTGTGGTGAGCTTTCGCTGACGAGGGGCCAGGCGTCCTTGCCGAAATTATAAATATTGCCGGGGAAGATCAGCCGCGCGCCGCTGGCCCGCGCGGCGGAAACCGCATTCTCCAGCATTGGAATGGCGAGGCCACGCCAATCGCGATATTTTGGCGGATTGGCGCCGTGGAAGATCACGGATACATCTTTCGCCGCGCCGATCATGTCGGCCTCATTCATGGCGTCGCCGGCGACCCACTCGACGTCGCCGATCCAGGAGGCTTGCCGCCGCGCGACTCCGGGATCGCGACTGAGGGCGCGCACCCGCCAGCCGTGCGCGATCAAGGCCCTGGCTGTTTCGCCGCCAATGCCGCCGGTCGCGCCAATAACGAGGGCGCGGCCTTTGCCCTTCGGTCCTTCGGTCGGGTCGGGCATCATTTTGTTCTCCCAGCGGAATATGTCTGGAAAACATTTAGGCCTTGGGCCCGCTCATCAACATTGCATATATATGTAGAGATGGTATTCATTTATGCATGCTGAAACAACCCGGCTGGGAGCTTTACCGGATCTTTTCCGAGGTCATGCGAACGGGGAGCCTGAGCGCCGCCGCGAGTCGGCTGGGCCTCAGCCAGCCCACGGCGAGCCGCCATATTCAGGCGCTTGAGGAGGCTCTTGGGCTGACGCTGTTCACCCGCTCTCCGCAGGGGTTGAATCCAACGACCACCGCCATGGACATGTTGCCCCATGCCGAGGCCATGGCTCTGGCGGCGACCGCCCTGCTGCGCGCGGCCTCGGGCGAGGCCGAGGCGCCGCACGGCGCGGTGCGCGTCACCACCAGTGAATTCATGGGCTCCGAGGTCCTGCCACCGATGCTGGCGGATTTTCGAGCGCATTATCCGGCGATCGACCTTGAACTGGTGCTCTCGAACCGCAATCAGGACCTCCTGCGACGCGAGGCGGATGTTGCGGTGCGGATGGCGCGCCCGACCCAACTGGCGCTGATTGCTCGCCAGATCGGCACGGTGAAAATCGGCCTGTTCGCCCACCGGCTTTATGCCGAGGCCCATGGCCTGCCGCGGACTCCCGAGGAATTGCCGCAACATTGCTGGATCGGGTTTGACGCCGACGATCACTCGTTCCGCTCGGTCGGCGCAGCTACCGCCCATATGCGTCGCGAAATGTTCCGCTTTCGTTGCGACAGCGATCTCGGCCAGGTGGCCGCTCTACGAGCCGGTATCGGAATTGGTGGATGTCAGGTCAATATCGCGCGCAAAAATCCCGATCTTGTTCCGGTCCTCGCCGAGGCGATGAAGTTCGAACTCGAGGTGTGGCTCGTGATGCACGAGAACCTGAAGGCCACACGGCGCGTGCGTTTGCTGTTCGATCATCTCGCCGCAGCGTTGCTAGCTTATGTCAGGTCGTAATTGGTAAGTCTGGTCTCAATTTCGGTTTCAAGACGACACCGGCGCAGCCTTGAAATTTAATGTGTTAGGTTCAGTCAGTCTCGCCCGGATTTCGGCTTCATTTGAGATCCCGCTCGCAGTTTTTCCTATTCAATTGAGATTCCTCGACCGGTCGATCGACCATCCTCCATGCCACTGCGTCGTCGATTGATGGCCAAGGAATTCAATGCTTCAGCTTTTGGGGCGGCGTCGGCGAACCGACGATCTGCGTCGCCGCGCTCAACGCCTATTTCGCCGCCACCGGCAAGCGCATTCGCTCCGTGCCGCTCAGCAACCAGGGTATCGACTTGGCGTGATACGTTGGGGGCCGGATTTGCTTCTGGGTCGCCGTCTGAGCCGTCACGCCGGGCAGCTTTATGCCCTCTTCGCCAAGCTTATTTCAAGCGCGATTCCTACGTCGGAGAAACCAACATGGCGACGACCTATCTTCCTTGCGTCACCGCGACGGATCACGAGGCTTTGCGGCATTTGGTCGGCAACTACCCAGCCGACTCGTACGAAAAATGGCTTTATCTCCAAGCGAAGGAAATCGCGAATTGGCAAAAAAGCGGATGGGAAGTCATTTTGATTGATGTCAGCGCGGACGATTTTGTCAGATATTGCCGAGAGACAGGGGCAAGCCCCAACTTCCACACCTTCAGGGGTATCGCCTCGGCCAAGGCAATAGGAAAATTCAATTGATGTCCGTGCGATGAGCCCGATCCCAGAGCAATCTTCGTTCGTTGGGAAGCAGACAGCAAGCTCTGACCCGGCGTGTGGTTCCGACGCCGACTAGAGGACACCCCAAGCGCGATAGCGGCCCCGCCCGGTTGTTTCGCGCATTCCGAGCTCAACTACGAGATTCTGCGCAGCGCGCGACGTGATCGAGAGCTCATTGGCGATCATTCCGGCGGACACGACCGGGCGGGCCATGACGAACTCAATTAGTCCCGGCAGTTTCGAAGTTGAACGGCGGCCAACGAGCTTTCGTTCGAGTTGGCGGCGCGCCAGAAGCCAGCGATCATGATCCTGCAAGCCGCGTTCGGCTGCGGCGCCGATGGCTTCGATAAAGGAAACAAGTCGCCGCTCCCGGTTCGATGCGCGACGCTTTTCGCGTGGAATGGCGCGAAGTCCGGTGTTCAAGCAAAGCAAGTGCGCGCGCGTCTTCCCGCGCTCGCGCAGGAGCGCCGCTGTTAGAATTTTGCCGAGCCAAGCGGCATGCTGCAACGGCTCCATCGCCTCCCACGCATCGAGCACGATTGCAGCGGCGAGGATCGGAGGAAGATCTGCCGTCGGTTCGACGGCGGCGTTCCATTCGGCTACACGCCTCTCTCGGAGCGCCGTCGATCGACGCTGCGGCAAGAGCTGATTTAAGGATGCGCGGACACGCCGGCCCCGCGATCGAAGTGCAGCCGCGTCTCGCGACACTTTTCCCCGAGCGTTGGCCGGTGAAGGTGACGCCCCTGCGTGACGAACTTTTGTCGAGCTGGCTGCATCGGCTCGCTGTCGCTCATGGCCTGTCGCCGCGACATTTCGGAGAAGAGTTCGGGTTCGGCTCAGGCGCCTGGTCGGCGCGGCTCGACCTCGCCTTGCCGGGAACCGTGCTGAACCACTTGCATCATCAGACCGGCGTCGACCGGGACAAGATCATGGCCATGACGATCGGCGCCAAGAAATGGCGGCCGCTGCTCCTGCCGCTCCTCCGCGCTCAAGCCGACCAAAAACATGCGACGTGGCAGCAGTTCTGCCCGGCATGCCTCGCCGAGGACGAGACGCCATATTTCCGGCGGGAGTGGCAGCGCGCCAGCGTCATGACCTGCCGGCGACATCGACGAGCTCTGCTCGATCGTTGTCCATCTTGCCGCCAGGGCCTCGCGCCCTTCGATCAACGCGGGTTCGTCCCACAAAACCAATGCGCCGTCTGCGGATTTGATTTGGGACAGGCCAAGTCGCCTAATCTCACGCCGGCGACGCGCAAGGCGGCGGAGCTGCTCGACGATCTGGTCCGGCTCGAGGTCGCGAAAGGCTTTTTGGGAAAAAGCACGCTGATCAAACGGATTATCGCCCTGCCCTCTCTGCAAGAGCCGCCAAGCAATGAGAAATTCACGAGACTGTCGACAGTCGAGCGAATCCGTTGCGTCACGCGCGTAGGAAACTGCTTCGACCAACGATTTGATAAACATCTTTGCGTGGAGCCCGACGCCGTGATCGCCGCCTGGCGACGGACGATCGTAGCGCCGGGCGGGATTACCGCCAGCACACAACCCTTGCTGCGCCGACTGACGTCAGGGGTTCGGCTCGAGCGGAAACCAAGGAGTCGCAATCATAAAGACGGCGCGGGCGCCGCCAACTTGGATTCATTGCTGGCGGCCTATGGCGCCGTCGGCGCGCGTCGGGAGTTCCGGATGCGTGGCGACTCGAGTTTCTATGCGTCATCCGTCGTGTCTTCGAGCTCGGCGTCCTCAAACTCCATCTCCCTTTCGAAAACTTGGCCGTCATCTTCGACAAGCCCCAAGGCGCCGTCGAGGTCGATGTCCGATTGAGGCCGCTGCAACAAACCTTCGTCTTCGAGCCGTTCGAGGTCGGGAAGGTCGCGTAGCGTCGCGAACCCAAAAACCTCCAGGAACTTTTTTGTCGTGACATAGGCGAAGGGCGCGCCGGGTTCGGGCGCGCGCAAGGCCCCGTCGATGAGATCGAGACGCTTCAGACCACCGATGACGTCGCGGCTGATTTCCTTGCCGGCAAGCCGCGAGATTTCCGCACGGGTGGCGGGTTGCAGATAAGCAATCGCCGTCACCGCCAAAAGTTCGGTCGGCGTCAGTTCGGGAAGGCCCGCGTCGCGTAGCTCGCCAGCATTCGCCGCGCGGATCGCGGCGGAAAAGCGTGGTTTGGTGCGCAGCTGATAGCCGCCGGCGACGAAGACGAGGTCGTAGGGTCGTGCGCGAAGTTCGTCGACAATGTCGGCGATAAGATCGTCGAGTTTGCAACTCTGTCCGACGAGTTTCGCCAGCGCTTCGCGGGGCACGGGATCGCGCGCGGCGAAGATCGCCGCCTCGACGCGACCCATCCATTCGCGCCAGCGTGCGCCGCCCGGAACATCGGCGAGGTCTCTATCGAACAGCGCATCCTGTTCGCGTTTTTTGGGACGGCTCATCGCTAAGCCTCACAAGCCATAGAACCGAAAATTCGACCGGCCGGAGAGTTCGCGCGCGGCGCCAAGCTCGATGAGCCGATCGAACAAGCGGCGGCCGGCGCGATCGGAGAGCCGCGCGGCCTTCGCGGCCCGCGCCGGCGAGATGGCGTCGTCGCCAAGCAACAATTCGACGACCAGACCGGCGCCCTTGGCCCGCAATTTGGATTGGACGGCGAGAAGCTTTTCGGTACGACGCGACAGCTCTCCGGCCAAAACGTAAGCCTCTTGGGCGGCCGTCGCGTAAGCGCCGGCCGTGGCGTCGACCCAATCCGGATCGGCCGGACGCGGACGCTTGCCGCTTGGGCCGCGACGCGACGACGGATCGGCGATCGCCGTCGCGAGCAGCGGAACCGGCGCGTCCCAGTCGAGTCGTCGCGCCAAGGCGAGGTCGGAGAGCCACAGCGCGAAAATCTCGACGTCGACGCGCGGCGCGGCGCTAAACAGTTTCATCGCCGCGGCGCTCGCGCCCGCGGCCGCCGCGAGCGGATGTTCGGCGCCGGCCACGATGTCCCGCAAGACGTCGGCGAGGTCGTCGAAGCTGGCGGCGTCCGAAAGGCCGAGAAGATCAGCGGCGGTTCGCAGCGTCGGCGCATCGAGCCGCGATGGCCGCAGGGCGAAACCGCGCCACAGCCGATGGATTCGCCCGGCGGGACTGGTTCGCGCCCCGACTTGCGCGAGATGCTCGGCGTCGCGCAGCGCGGAAGAATCCTCGCGATGGCGCGCCAGCGCGGCGCAGGCGGTGGCGGCGCGCAACGCCAGGCGCTGGCGCAGCGTCCCGGCGAACGGCGGATCGAGGCGAAGAATTTGGTCGAGCAGGGCGAGCCCGGCGCCAGCGCGGAAAGCCGCGCCGCCGCCCGCGTCGGAGCCGACGCCCGGCCCTTTCGGCAAACGCGCCCAAGACGGAAATGCTTGTTCCAACAGTTGGTTGGTCGGCGCGAAACTGGGCTCGGCGAGCTGGCGCGACCGCCGCCTGGGCAAGGCGACGGGCGCCTCGCCGCGCGGATCGGCGGCGGGAGTTTCATCATCGAAGACGTCGGCGGGCGCGAATCGAACCATGGCTTTAGCATAACCCAAGGCGGCGTTTTGTCATCCTGTTACGCCAATAAACCGCCGCGCTTGTCTTGCGAAAACAATGTCCGATAATGCCGGCTTATCGGACATGATTCGAAAGCCCCGCGACGCCGGACGAAATTGCCTCAAACAGCCCCACGGACAGTCCTTCGAGTCGTCGGGAAAATGAGAACGAATACGGAACATGGGTCGATGAAGGCGTTTTGGCCTCTCCCCACGTCGCGCGCAGCGATCCTCTCGCCGCCCTCGCCGAGACGGCCAAAAACTACGCTCGCTCCGCCCGCGCCAGCAACACGCAGCGCGCCTACGACGCCGACTGGCGGCATTTCTCCTCCTGGCTACGCCGGCAGGGCCTGCCGCAGCTGCCGCCCGATCCCCAAACGGTCGGGCTCTATCTCGCCGCCTGCGCCGACGGCGCTGGGCACGGAGCGGAGCCCACAAGCGTCGCCACGCTGGAGCGCCGCCTGTCCGGGATTTGCTGGCATTACCGCCAGCTGGGCGACCCGCTCGACTCTCGAGACCGCCATATATCAACTGTCCTCGCCGGCATCCGTCGCCAGCACGGCAGGCCTCCCGTTCAGAAGGAGGCGATCTTCGCCGACGAACTGCTCGCCATGCTGGCGACGCTCGACATGGATCTACGTGGCTTGCGCGACCGCGCCATTTTGGCCATCGGCTTCGCCGGAGGGCTCCGCCGCTCCGAAATCACCGGCCTCGACTGCGGGCCCAAGCAGAGCGAGGACGGAACCGGCTGGATCGAAATTCTCGACGGTGGCGTCCTGCTGACAATCAACGGCAAGACCGGCTGGCGCGAAGTCGAAATCGGCCGCGGCTCGCGGCCCGACACCTGCCCCGTCGCCTTGCTCGAGACTTGGATGCGCCTCGGCCGTATCGCGCACGGCCCGCTGTTCCGCCGCATCGCCAAGAAGAACGCCGGCGTCGCCGCCGAGCGACTTACCGACAAGCACGTTGCGAGGCTCGTGCAAAAATGTGTGCTCAAGGCGGGGATGCGCGGCGATCTTCCCGAAGGGGACCGCAAGCGCGCCTTCGCCGGCCATTCGCTGCGCGCCGGTCTCGCCAGCTCGGCGCAGATCGAGGAAACCCACGTCCAAAAACACCTCGGCCACGCCAGCGCCGAAATGACCCGCCGATACCAGAGGAAACGCGACAGGTTCAAAGTCAATCTGACCAAGGCGGCGGGGTTGTGAGCGACACCTCACGCTCGCTTGCGTCAGATCACCTCGATCAAAGTCTCTCCCCGTTCCAACGCCTCCAAAATACTAGGAAGCACACCCTCGAACCAAACCAGCAGTTCGCGCCGGCGCGTATTGGGCAGCCTGATCCAGACGATCGTCGGCCCGGCATTTTCCAAAACCTTGCGCTGCGCGAAATCCTCGTCCTTCGAAACGATGACCGCGCCGACGCCAAGTGCGTAAGCCCAAATCGCTTGGTCTTGCGCGCCGCCGAGTCCGACATCGCCGACGTGTTCTGCCTCATGTCCTGCGGCGGCAAGCCAGCGGGCGAGCGCGGGCGGCAATTGCGCATCTACGAGAAATCGCATCACGCGACGCGCAAGATCGGGTGATCGCTCTGACGGGCGGCAAATTCCAGAACGGCTACGATGTCCGCCGCCTCGAGCAACGGATAGTCATCGAGAATCTCTTCATGCGACGCCCCAGCCGCCAGGAGATCCAAAACGTCTTTGACGCGAATGCGGAGGGATCGGATGCAAGGGCGCCCGCCGCATTGCTGCGAATCGACGGTGATGCGATGCAGTTCACTCACAATTCCGCCCTTCCTGCTCCTGTCGAGATTTGCACCCACTATAATTGGTTTTTCTTCTTTGGGACACGATCACGTCACCCGCAGGCTGGGCCGACCGGATCACGCCCTCGGCAGACAGAAACGATGGGAAACTTTGGCGAAACCAGATTGCATGCGCCGCCAAACGACCGTTTTACAATAACTTTCGACTTTGTATATTCGGCTTGCGCGGGAGCTCACATGTCGATAGAATTTAGAATCATCGACACGTTTCCGATATTTGTCGATCTCATCGACATGTCAGGGCGATCTGTCGATCGACACAGGCTTCATCGAAATGTCATTCGACCCTGCCCGCCCCTGCAATGACCTTCCGTCTCTGCCGCCGAGCCAGGACGTCGAGACTAAGGCCGTTCTTAAAGCCTGCGTCGAAGCCCGCGCGGCTCTAGCGGAGCTCAAGATCTCCGGCCAACTGATCCCCAACCCGTCGGTTCTGATCAATTCGATCCCCCTCCTCGAAGCGCAGGCAAGCTCCGAGATCGAAAACATCG
>PLZT01000161.1 GCA_003152255.1 Methylocystaceae bacterium
CAAAAATTGCAGAAGAGCCACAAAATTACACCCTCCAGTCAACTCGTCGCTGTCAATTGGAAGTCTTTCGAGAGAAATTCCCTGCTCGGATTTCTCGATCTAGAGCTCCCGTCCGGCATGATCTTGCGCGGTTGTCAGCTTTTGCAATCCAATGGCCGCCACTGGGTTGGACTGCCCTCAAAGGCCGCCGTCGACAAAGCCGGAGCGCCGGTTCTCGGAGATAACGGAAAGCCCATCTATCGGCCGATTGTCGAGTTCGCCAACAAGGAAACACGAGACAAGTTCGGCAACGCCGCCACGGCAGCCGCTCTCAAGGCGAAGGAAGCGGCGGAATGAACGCAATCGCCGCAGCCAGGGATTTCATCGGCCGGGGCTTCGCGCCCTTGCCGATCCCGACAAGGAAGAAGGGGCCAGTCATCGAAGACTGGCCAACGTTCCGGACAGACGCCAACCACGTTCACGATCATTTCAGGGCCAACGGAAACGTTGGCGTTATCCTTGGAGCGGCGAGCGGCGGGTTGGCTGATATTGACCTCGACTGCATGGAGGCTATCGACCTTGCCGCTGAGGTTTTGCCGCCCACGCGCTCCATCTTCGGGCGTCCGAGCAAGCCGGCGTCGCATCTTCTCTACCGCGTCTCCGAACCGTGCCCGAGCAAGAAATTCGCCGATCCCGTCAGCGGCGGAATGATTGTTGAACTACGTGGCGACGGCGGGCTGCAAACTGTCTTCCCGCCCTCGACCCATCCATCCGGAGAGCGCGTCGCTTGGGAAGTGGACGACGAGCCGGCGCGGCTCGACTACGCAGAACTGCGAACCGCCGTCGCAAAGCTGGCCGCCCGCGTCGTGGCCATCCGGCACGGCGACGGCACGGCGACCGACGACCCCGCGACATGGGTTCTGAGCCTAGCCAACGCGCCAGACGAAGCCGCCCGCGCTGTTTCCGAGTGGCTTGGAGCCAATCCCCCGGCCCATCGCGCAGCCGCTCCATCGCGCCCCGCTATTGATATATCAGACCGCGCCCGGTGTTGGGCCGAGGCCGGCCTCGACCAGGAGTGCGCCACCGTCGCGAGCGCAGCCAAAGGCAGATGGAACGACGCGATAAACCGCGCGGCGTTTTCGATTGGTCAGATTGTCGCAGGCGGATCGCTGGAAGAAGCCTATGCCATAGGCCGGCTCAAAGACGCGGCAAGCAGTGCTGGAATTCCTGCCGGTGACGCGAAATCGAGAATTGCTGGAGGTATCTACGCTGGAAAGAAAGAACCCCGTCACCGCCCGGACGACGACGCCCGCGCTCCCATCGCAGTCAACAACGAGCCGCCACTTCCGCCAGAGAAACCACGCCCTTTGCGCAGGGCGGTCCCGGAGCCCGACCCTTATCCGACCGACGCACTCGGACTCATCCTCGGACCGGCGGCGAACGCGATCGTCGATCTAGTTCAGCTCCCGCACGCCATTGCCGGCGGCGCGGTTCTGGCCGTCGCCGCGCTGGCCGTTCAAGCGCACGTCAACGTTTACGTTCCGGCTCCCGGCCAGCTGCGGCCAGTCTCCTTAAACCTGCTTACCCTGGCAACGTCTGGAGATCGAAAAACTAGCGCGATGAAAATAGCGCGCTTGCCAGTAGACACATTCGAAAAATGGCTAGGCGATGATTACGAAGTTGATTTGAAGCGTTACAAAATAGCTAAACGTAAATGGGACTTCGCGATTGAGGCCGCGAAAAAGAAAGCAGCCGGCGATGCTGATAAATACGGCGCGCTGATTGAAGCTATAGGCGACGAACCCTTGAGGCCACTATTCCCCACGATAATTCCTGACGGATCCCCAACCATAGAGGGGCTTCTTAAGCGATACAGAAATTCCCGTCCATCCTTGGGTATATCGACGGATGAAGGAGGCGCGTTCATCGGCGGACACGCTATGAGCGACGACTCCAAAATGAGAACTCTCGCAGCATATAATTCGCTTTGGGATGGCTCACCGATCAAACGTTGCCGCGCCGACGACGGTGACGAATTCTTGGCGCTTTATCACCGCCGCATGACGGTTGATGTGATGGTTCAACCCGATGTCGCGGCTGAATTTATGTCCGACCCGATCGCGAACGGCTCGGGGTTTTTGGCTCGGTTTCTCCCGTGCTACCCGGCAAGCCTGGCAGGCGAGCGCTTGCATAAGGACCCTAGCCCAGAGTCGCAGCCCGCCATCGACGTCTATACTAAGCAAATACTCTCTATTCTAAGAAAGACGCCGAATTATATTGGCGATGAACGCAGCGGGCTCGACCCGAGAATATTGAAGTTTGACAAAACAGCCGAGCGCCAGTGGATCGCTCTCTCGGACGGCATCGAGACCGAGCAGAGACTTGGCGGGAGATATGCTTCAATCCGGCCGTTCGCGTCAAAGCTCGGAGAGCACATAGCGCGCATCGCGGCGGTCCTGACATGCGTTGAGGACATTGACGCGCAGGAGATCAACTCGGAGACCCTGGAGCGAGCGGCGTTCCTCGCTGACTTTTACGCGACGGAAGCTCTACGTTTGCTCGAAGCAGGAGCCTGCTCGCCTGAGCTGGCCCGAGCCGAAAAGCTTCTGACATGGCTTAAGGATAAATGGGGCGAGCCCTTAATCGGCTTGGTTGCGATCTACAAGTTTGGGCCGGGCGAAATCAGAGACGCCTCATCGGCGAAGAAAGCCGTTGGCGTCCTGGAGGAACACGGCTGGCTTAAGAGGGCTCCCGGCCCAGAGCTGAGGGTCGCGGGGAAACCAGTCAGGGAAGCTTGGCACATTGTCAGGGACGAATGAGCATGGGAGCGCTCAAAGAAATCCTAAATACAGTGCGAGCGGCTAGGACTCCCGTGGTCTCCGTGCCGGCGCTCGCGCCCGCGCCTTTCCCTCCAAAGGCCGTCGCGGTCGCAGCGCCCGACCCCGCCATCGTAAAAACTTGCCATTACGGCGTGGCCCGAATACCGGCCCGCTATCGGGACACCTGGCTTTGCTTACTGGAGCAGCGCCCTTGCGGCGTCACAGCCTCCGCATGGAAGCAGGCCATCGCGGACACGCGCATCACCTTTGGAGATTGGGGCCAGCTCATCGACCAGTTCGGCTGGACGGCAAGCGCCGTGTTCGACGCGCCGGGCGGACTGATTTGGTTTCTGCGCGACGACCCCGTTGTTTCGCTCGGTCCAGAGACCGCGCACACCCACATGGGCCGCGTGTTCGACATCAGGGGCGAACTCACGACGCCGACCGATGACGGGGCAATCGCCAAGGAAAACCCATGACCAACACCCCCACCCCGATGCGCTGGACGATGGCCGACCTTCACAACATGGCGCGCGGCCAAACCGACAAGGTGTCCGCCCTCACCCGTGCCGCCCTCGCGATGGCCCGAGCCGGAGAATGTCCAGATTGCATCACCGCGACAATCGACGCCGCCGACGAGGCGCTCGACCACTTGGAAGCCGTGAACATCGACATCGAGAACCGGCTTCTCGACGCCATCAAGCGCGCGCGCCGCAAGGCGACAGGGAAGCCCACCAGATCGCGGCAGGCCAAGAGACGACGACCGCGACGCCAGCAGCCGCAGCCGCCGCCGCGAACGTCCTGCCCTTCGCGCGGCGCAATCGCAAGGACGACCCGGAGCGCCCGCTGTGACGCCTGACACGGCTGACACGCGCATCGCTCCATTGGTGCGCGTTGAACTTCATGTCAGCCAAATATCAGCGTAAATGTGCGCGCGTTAAACCCGAAGTATGCTATAATAATCAAGCAGATAGGACACGACAATGACCATGCAAAAAGCCGCCGCAACTCTCTCGGAGATCACCGACGCCGCCATGCGCGAAGCGGCCCACAATGTCATCGTCCAGCGAGGTTCGGATCGCGTCCGGGCAATGGAGGGCGGCCCCGGCCGCGCGCCACCGCCACCGCCGCCGAAGCCGGCGGCGACATATGTCGCGCCACCAGCACCCGCCGCGCCGCCAGAGAAGCCCGTGGGCTGGGGCGGGACGCGCTCGGACGGTTTTAACTCCCGCCGCTCCACGAGCATGGCCGCCCTCGACGCCGCGCGCCGCCAACGTGAAGGCCGCAATCCATGAGCCAGATCGACGACGCGATCATAGACGAGATGATCGGCATCAAGCCGGCTCTGCCTCCCGCTGTGGCTGGCAATCGGCTCAAGCGCGCCGATCCGAAGAAGCATCTCGCGCCCGAGAAATTGAGCAGTCTCGCGCCCGAGCACATCTTGATGTGCCGCTATCAAGTCTGGGGAATTTCAAGCCCGACACGTTGCCGCCAGTTGAGAGTCGGGATCGACATTCCGCTGTCATTCAAAGACGCCGCGATAGCCGCGCGAGTCCGCGTCCACCGGGCGCGAACGCTGATAAACGACCAGCTCTATCGCGCCGAGTTGGCCCGCCAGTTGCGCGCCTTCCGCGAAAGTTTAGCGCCCGAGGCAGTTCGGACGATTGCCGCCGTGATGAGCGATCCGGGACAGGGGCTCGCCGCTGACAAGACCGTGCAGCTGAAGGCCGCCAGCATCTTGAGCGGCGACAGCGGGAATAGCGGCGGGGGCGGCCAGACAAACGTGCAGATCAACCTTGGCGGCGATGGCCAGCGTCTAACGGCGGGCATAATCGTGAGGCTGCCGGCCACCGCTAAACGCTGCCCAGGTGAGCCAGAGCCCGAGACGCTGGAGCTTTCCGCCGTCACCGAGCCCGCCCACCACAACGAGTTTGCGCCCGCGCCAGACGGCCTGGAGCGCTTGAAGCGTCGCGTCGAGCAACAGTAACCGCGGCGAAATCCCTCGAGCCCGAAAGGCCCCAACATGAAAGCTAAAACCCTCGCGAAAGGCGCGGTGAAATCCGCCCCGACCAAGAAGTCCGCACCCAAGAAGGCCAGCAAGGCCGTCGCCAAGAAAGGCAGCACGAAATGAAGACGCATGCAGGCAAACCGACCCCCGCGCGCAACACGACTCGCGTCGGACCGAACGACAAGGGCGTCACTCGCGTTGAGCGCCCGGGCCAAAACTCAAGCATCCCCAGCGTCAGCAGCCCAGAGCCAAGCGTGCTTGCTGACGCCGACGCCAAGCGGGCCGAGTATCATGCCGAAGCCCGGCGCGCCGCGTCCGATATGGCAAACCGGATCGCCGAACTTGAGCGCTCGGAAGGCGCGTCAGGCCAGACCGGTCGCGACGCAGCGAACCCGCATGGCGGCGTCGGCGATTACCTCTCGAACGATTGAGCCCAACCGGCCTACCTCGCCCAGGGCTGCGCTTTTGGCGGTGGTCCCTTAGCGGGCGTCGTAAAACTGTAGTTCAACTGTAGTTTGAGAACTTCACGTAATCGCGTTAATTCACGCATACGTTGAGGAAGAGCCGGGTCAGCCGGCCAAACGCCCAGGAACGGCCCGAGCGCGGATGTAGCGACGGGCCGTTTTTGCGTTTGGAGAAGCACGCGTTACGGTCTCCGCCATGTGCGGACGCTTCACACAGAATCTCTCATGGGCGGAAATCCATTGCCTCGCCGATTTGATCGGACGGCCGCGCAATCTCGCGCCGCGATTCAACATCGCGCCCACAACGCCGATAGAGGTTATCCGCGCCTCGGCCGCCGGCAACGAGCTTGTCCCGATGTACTGGGGCCTTGTGCCCTCCTGGTGGAAAAAGCCGCTCAAGGAGCTTCCCTCGACCTTCAACGCCCGCGCCGAGACGCTCGCCGAGCGGCCAATGTTTCGCGGTGCGTTCAAATATCGCCGCTGCATCATTCCGGCTTCTGGCTTTTACGAATGGACGGGCGCGAAAGGAGCGAAGACGCCGCACTATTTCACGACGCGCGATGGCGGCCCGCTGGCCTTCGCTGGTCTGTGGGACCATTGGAGCGGACTCGACGGCGGCGACGACCTTCCGAACGCGACGATCATCGTCGGCGAGGCGAATGGTTGGATGCGGCGCTTTCACGACCGAATGCCGATCCTTCTCGATTGGCGCGACGCGGGCGATTGGATGACGGGCGAAAGCCCGGCGCGCTGCTTCGCCTAAGACGCCTGATATTAACGCCCGCGCCACTTGCCCGGGTAGGTGCGTTTCAACTGAGCTAGCCCGTCTTATTCACCCG
>PLZT01000080.1 GCA_003152255.1 Methylocystaceae bacterium
CCGCAGAAGAGTATTTGAGTAAGAGTGAGGTCAATGATGAGGAGACTCAGCGCGAGTGTCTGCAAGTGGAAACAGACGCCGAATTGGCGGAGGACACCGTTCGCGCGTGGCATATAGAAGACATGGACTTCAACGCGCTCACAAAAGCATTCGCCGATCTACGGATGCGCTTAACAACGTAACCCGCTCATCACTTCGTCCTTAGATCGGCGCGGGGACTCAAACGAGTATCCGCTCCACCTCATCGAGGGTGACTTCCTCGGCGCGGCGATCGTAAAGCTGCGTCGTGCGTGTGCTGGCATGGTTCGCCATCTGCGCGGCGCGTTCCAACGTGCCGCCGTTTTTCAGGTAAGCGGTGACGCCGGTGGCGCGAAAGGTGTGGTTGCCAACGCGCGTGGTGGTGCCGGCGGCTTTGGCGCGCCGCTGAATCATCGCATAGGCGTTGGCTTGGGGCAGGGGGTTGCCGGTGAGCTGGCCGGTCGCGCGGCTGTAAGTCTGGAACAGCAACGCCTTCGGCTCGCTCGCCAACCCCGCGCCGTCGATATATTCATGCAGGTAGGCCTCTAAATTGTGATGGCACGGCATGGCGTGCTGCTTGCCGCCCTTCTCGTGCAAGCGCACCCATAACCGCCGGTTCTGCGCATACACGTCGTCGACCTGCATGCCGATCGCCGCGCCGATGCGCGCGAAGGAATAGACCATCAAGCCGATCAGCGCCCGATCGCGCAGGCCGATGATCGTCGTCGCATCGATCGCGTCGATCAGCTGCCGCGCCTCCGCCGGATCAAGCACCGGCGTCTTGCCNNGCCGCGCCGCACGATGTGGCACGGCGCGCGCACGGCGGCGGCGGGATTCACCGGCATGATCTGGCCGATCACCAGCCAGTCGAACAAATGGCGCAACGCCGCCAAGCGAAGTTTTGCCGTCGGCGCGGAGCGCGCCTTGCAAAGCTGCTCGATATAGGCGGCGACATGCACGCTCTCGATCGCCGTGAGCCGCGTGACGCCGCGCGCTTCCAGCCAGTCGAGGAACTCGGCGGCGGCGCGCGCGTAGGCGCGGCGCGTGTTCGGATTGCGGATGTTGGCGGTGAACAATTCAAAGAAGCGATAGGAGGCGCGCTCGCCGCCCGCCGCGATGAGGGCATGCGCGGCGGTGAGGGGGATGATATGGTTCACTCGCTTCCCGCTCTCTCCAGCTGTTCAATCAGTCGATCAATCTCCGTTATTTCATAGCGAGCTTTGACAAGGCGTTTCTCAATCGATTCCAAATACTCTTGTCGCGCCAGATTGGTTTGTGCGCTTTCGTTGACCACCATGTAGAGCTGTAACGCTTCGCTAGCCTTCGCCAAATTCTCGATCGCCCTTTGGGCGTCGCTCCGAGCTTGGCGAAGCTGCGGCAACGATTTCTTCCAGTCCTCGTTCTTCCACTCGTCGCTCATCTTCGCTGGCCTCCGTATGTGATAGACGGCGGCGCGCGCATAGGCGCGGCGCGTATTTGGATTGCGGATATTGGCGGTGAAGAATTCAAAGAAGCGATAGGACGCGCGCTCGCCGACGCCGGCGATGATAGCGGGGGGCTGATCAGCGGCGACTATGCGGAGATTAGAATTTGACACCCGTGTACTCCTCGATCTGCTTCTTGATCAGTCCTTTGCCTATTTCCTTCAGTGTTTCGATGCTCCAACTTTTGACAGCATCTGCACCTGCCTTTGTTTTCGACCAAAGTTCGGGGTCGCGAATTGTGTCGATGAACTCGTGGCCTTGCCAAGTTAGTCGATACGGCCCTTTTGTCTCATACTCCTCACGCACAAACCCACCGCCACGCCAGGACCTGATGATCGTGAACGTAATGAAACCTGCATCCTCAAGGATATTGAAATTGTGCCAAAGTTCATCCTTGTTAGCGGCCTCCAACCCAAGTTCTTCAGGGTTGGATACGGTTGTCGGGTGCTTTTCCAAGGCGAGAAGAATTTCTCGAACGAGGTCCATGTCGCGCTTCATCCGCGCGCCTCCAGCCAATCGAAGAATTCCACGGCGGCGCGCGGATAGGCGCGGCGCGTGTGTGGATTGCGGATATTGGCGGTGAAGAATTCAAAGAAGCGGTAGGACGCGCGCTCGCCGACGGCGGCGATGATCGCGTGAGTGCGATCGGTGAAGACGACGAGCTTGGTCATCGCTCGATCAATCCTTCAATCAAGGCGGCAAGCGGAGCCTCGTCGCTTTTGAAACTCGCCACCATCGCCGCAAGCATCGCGGCCGGGTCCATGCGCTCCAACGCCAGCGGATGCCACGCGCGCGCGGCGAGCAAAGTCAGATAGGTTAGCTGCGTGCGTCCATTGCCTTCGCGAAAGGGGTGGATCGCGTTTAGTTCGGCAAGAAGGTGCGCCGATCGTCGCGCGAACTCCGTCGCTGACAAGCCTCGCAAGAACCGCTCGGCGCTCAACCGCCCGAACAGCTTGCGCATTTCGCCGTCGATGTGTTCGGGATAGCAAAACATGCTGTCGCCCTTGGCGATGCGCACGGTACGCAACTTTCCCGCCCAGTCGAACACGTCTTGAAACAGATGGTGGTGGATCGCCCGATAATGGGCATAGCCGAGCCGTCCATTCGGCAGCGGCTCCTCGCCGCGCTGCGCGGTGATGAGAGCCTCGAAAGCGTCAAGCTCGGCTTGATCGCGCAAATCGAGGCGGTTTCTGAGGACGCTGGAGTCGGGATAACAATAAGGGTCTGGGCCGCTTTCGTACATAAGGTCTGTCAGCGCACCGATCCGAACCGGCTGAGGATCGCGCGGCGACGCTCCTCGGCGCTCAAGCCTTCGCGATCGAAGCGGTCGAGCGTGGCCTGCATCTCCTGCGTCAACGCAATGCCTTCGACGGCGCTGATTTGCGCGAAGCGGTCGCGGCCAAGCGTGAACCCGCCCGCGCGGGACAAGTTCGGACGAAGCGGACGGGCGGGGTTCGATTTGCGCATTTATTTAGGATAGCACGAAGCGGGCATTCGGTGCAAGTTAATGTATGTGATAAAGGGTATTATCATATACATAAGGGGTGGG
>PLZT01000237.1 GCA_003152255.1 Methylocystaceae bacterium
TTAATGTCGGCGCCGGCGGCGAAGGCCTTTTCGGAGCCGGTCAGCACGACGCAGCCGATTTCTTCGTCCGCCTCGAACGCCTGAAGGGCGTCGTCGAGTTCGCCGATCAGCTTCGCGTTGAGCGCATTGAGCGCGTCCGGCCGATGCAGACGAACAAGCCCCGCTTTTCCGTGCCTTTCGATCTCTATCGTCTCGTAGCTCACGCGCGCATCTCCTCGCATCTTCCGGACAGGGCGAGCATCCTTCGCCCATGGCCTCTTTTATATGTCGAAATCGCCGCCCGCGTCCTGCCTTTCGCCGAAACCGCGCGCGAGCGCGCTGGCGTGCAAATCGTCGAGCGATATCCTCTCCAACCGTTCGAAAACGCAGGCCTCGATTTGCTCCAGAACCGGCGTCAGCGCCGCTTCGAGCGACGCATCGCTCCGGCGCGCGCATCCTTCTTCGTCGTCGCTTTCGGCGCGCAGCGCGACGCGAACGATTTCGGCGGCGGTCAAACGGCGGCGCTCGCGCGCTAGTTCGTAACCGCCAGAGGGGCCGCGTAGGCTCCTCAGTATTCCAGCGCGCACCAACGCCTGCAATAATCCTTCCAGCCGCCGCGGCGGAAAATCGTGACGCGCCGCCAACTCTTTCGAAGACACCGGGCGCGCCCGCGCGTGCAAGGCCACGTCGAGAACCGCGAGCAAGGCGAAACGCGCGGCGCGCGGCAGCAGCATCATTCTTGCCGCTCTCCCAACAGGCCGGTGGAGCCGAAGCCGCCGCCGCCGCGTTCCGTCTCTTCCATCGCCTCTTGCGTTTCCTCCAGTTGCGCCCGCGTCACCGGCGCGACGACAAGCTGCGCGATCCGCATGCCGCGAACGATCTCGAAGGGATGCGCGCCGAGATTGACCAAGAGCGCCTTCACCTCGCCGCGATAGTCGCTGTCGATGGTGCCGGGCGCGTTCAGAATGGTGACGCCATGCTCCAGGGCGAGCCCCGAGCGCGGCCTGATCTGCGCCTCAAAACCTCGCGGCAAATGGATGGCGAATCCGGTCGGCACGAGATCGCGGGCGCCGGGTGCGAGCACGAGTTTTCGACCCGGCGCCAGCGCGGCGCAAAGATCGAGGCCGGCGGCGCCGTCGCTGGCGTAAAAAGGCAGTTCCAGGCCCTCGCCATGGGGCAGACGCGAAATCGTGATTTTCATGGACTGAGCTTCCCGCTATCGTCGGCCAGCTCTTGCGCCAGGCGCCGCACCAGCCGGGCGGCCACGGCCTCCTTGCCGAGGCGCGGCCAGCTTTCGACGCCCTTCGCCGAGACAATATGCGCTTCATTTTCGTCCGCGCCGAACACCCCGGCGGAAACGTCGTTGGCGACGATGAGATCGCAGCCCTTGCGCGCGAGTTTTTCCCTCGCGTGGCGCAACAGATCGCGCGTTTCGGCCGCGAAGCCCACGACCAGCGCCGGGCGTCCCGCCTCGCGCGCCGCGACGCTCGCGAGAATATCCGGATTTTCGACAAGGGTCAGCGCCGGCGCTCCGCCTCCCTGTAGTTTCTTGATCTTGTCGGGCGCCGTCTCGACGCGCCAATCGGCGACCGCCGCGGCGCCGATGAAGATGTCGGCCGGCAGCGCCGCCTCGACCGCCGCGAGCATCTCGCGGGCCGTTTCGACATGACGCGTTTCAACGCCAGGAGGGTCGGGAATAGTCACCGGGCCGCTGACCAGCGTCACGCGCGCCCCGGCCAACCTGGCGGCGGCGGCGATGGCGTGTCCCTGCTTGCCCGAGGAGCGATTGGCGATGAAGCGAACGGGGTCGATCGGCTCATGCGTCGGCCCCGAGGTCACGACGACATGCCGCCCGGCGAGCAAGCCGGCGTCTCCAGCCGGCGCGGAGAGCGCGGCGCGGATCGCCTCGACGATTTGGGACGGCTCGCTCATGCGTCCCGGGCCATATTCGCCGCAGGCCATCTCGCCGTCTTCCGGCCCGACAAACAGAGCGCCGTCCGCGCTCAGTCGCGCGACGTTGCGCCGCGTCGCCGGATGCAGCCACATGCGCAAATTCATTGCCGGGGCGAACAGGACGCGCTTGTCGGTGGCCAGCAAAAGCGTCGTCGCCAGATCGTCGGCCAGCCCCTGCGCCGCGCGCGCCAGCAGATTCGCGGTCGCCGGCGCGACGACGATAAGGTCGGCCTGCCGCGAAAGCTGGATATGCCCCATTTCGCCTTCGCGCGCCGCGTCGAAGAGATCGGTGTGAACCGGCGCACCCGAAATCGCCGAAAATGAAAGCTCGGTCACGAACTCCCGCGCCGAGGCCGTCAGCACGACCCGCGTGAGGACGCCGCGCTCGCGCAGCCGCCGAAGCAGTTCGAGCGATTTATAAGCGGCGACGCCGCCCCCGACGATCAGCAGGACGCGCTTGCCGGCCAAGTTTGCCGGCTCTTCTCGCGTCTGTTCCCGCGCCTCTTCGCGATCCGCCACCCAACGCTCCCAAAGTCCAGCCGGCGCGACAATACTCACTTTCGCACCGGCGCCCAAGTGGATCGGTTTCGGGGGATCGGTTTCGCGGATCGGCGCTGGCCCTTTTTGTCCCGGCGTGGCAAAGCGATCCGCGATGAGGCCTCCCGACGCAAGTCCCGCGATCCTAAGTCCGCTGATCCGCCGGCTGACGCTGCGCGACTTTCGCTCCTACGCGGCGCTCGACGCGCGGTTCGGCTCCAGGACCATCGCGCTCACCGGCGAGAACGGCGCCGGAAAGACCAATATTCTCGAAGCGCTCTCGATGTTTTCGCCGGGGCGCGGGTTGCGCCGCGCGGAGATCGGCCTTTGCGCCCGGCATGACGGGCCGGGAGGCTTCGCGGTTTCCATCGAACTGGAGACGGACGGTCAAATCCTGCAGCTCGGCCATGGATTGGAGTCCGATGGCGAGGGCAATGCGGCGCGGCGCTTTCGCGTCGATCGCGCGCCGGCGACATCCCAGCGCGCCTTCGCCGAGCATATCCAGCCGCTGTGGTTGACGCCGGCGATGGACGGGCTTTTCACCGGCCCGGCGGGCGACCGCCGGCGCTTTCTCGACCGGCTGACCTTGGGGGTCGACGCCGACCATGGCGCGCGCGTCTCCAAATTGGAGCGCGCCTTGCGTAACCGCAACCGCCTGCTGGAAGACGGCGGCGCCGATCCGCGCTGGCTCGCCGCCGCCGAGCAGGAAATCGCCGCGCTCGGCGTCGCTGTCGCGAGCGCCCGGCTCGACACGGCGCAACGCCTAGCCGCCTTGATCGAGGCGACGCGCGACGACGCCTCGCGCTTCCCCTTCGCGCTGATCGCGCTCGACGGCGATCTGGAGCAAATGCTGCGGGACGAGCCGGCCTTCACCGTGGAGGAGCGCTACCGCTCGATGCTCGCGGGGTCGCGCCGTCGCGACGCCGCCGCGGGACGCACGCTGATCGGCCCGCAAGGCAGCGATCTATTGGTGCGGCACGGCCCCAAGGGCGAGGCCGCCCGGGACTGTTCCACGGGCGAACAAAAAGCGCTGCTGACCGGCCTTGTTCTGGCCCATGCGCGGCTGGTGACCGCCATGCGCGGCATGGCCCCCGTGCTTCTGCTGGACGAGATCGCCGCGCATTTCGACGCGCGGCGACGCGAGGCCCTGTTCGACGAACTGGACAAGCTCGGCGGCCAGGTCTGGATGACCGGCGCCGATCCGGCGCTGTTCGAGTCGCTGCAGGGCCGCGCCGACATTTTCACCGTTATGCCGGGGCGGATGGAGCGGCGGTGAAGCCGCTCTACCCCAACAACTGCCGCAGCACATAAGGCAGGATGCCGCCGTTGCGGAAATATTCGAGCTCGTCGAGCGTGTCGATGCGCGCCAGCAGCGGGACTTCTTTCGTCTCTCCATCGGGATAGACGATCTTCGCCTTCAGCGTCTGGCGCGGCGCGAGGCTCTCGCCAAGACCCTCGATCGTCACGGTTTCCGCGCCGGTGAGGCCAAGCGAATCCCAACTCGTTCCCGGCTCGAAGGTCAGCGGCAAAATGCCCATGCCGACGAGATTGGAGCGATGGATGCGTTCGAAACTTCGCGCGATCACCGCGCGCACGCCGAGCAACATCGTGCCCTTGGCGGCCCAGTCGCGCGAGGAGCCATTGCCATATTCGGCGCCGGCGAACACGACGAGCGGCGTGCCCTCGGACGCGTATTTCATCGCCGCGTCATAGATCGACATCTCCTCGCCGTCAGGGAAATGCCTGGTGACGCCGCCCTCCGGCACATTGCCGGCGGCGTCCTTGGCGATGAAATTCTTGATGCGGATATTGGCGAAGGTTCCGCGCATCATCACTTCGTGATTGCCGCGGCGCGTGCCGTACTGGTTGAAGTCCTTTGGCTCGACGCCCTGCTCCTGCAACCATTTGCCGGCGGGCGAGGCCGCCTTGATCGAGCCGGCCGGAGAAATATGGTCGGTCGTGATCTTATCGCCGAACAACGCCAGAATGCGCGCGTTCGCGATGTCCGCGACGGGCTTTGGCTCCTTGGTGAGTCCCTCGAAATAGGGCGGGTTGCGCACATATGTGGAACTCGCGTCCCAGCCATAGGTCTCGCCGGCGGGAACCTTGATCTTGCGCCAATGCGCGTCGCCGTCGAACACATGCGCATAGGCGTCCCGGAACATCGCGCGGGTGACGTTCTTGCGGATGAATTGCGCGATTTCCTCGTTAGTGGGCCAAAGGTCGCGCAAAAACACCGGCTCGCCCTTTTTGTCCTTGCCGAGCGGCTCCTTGGTCAGGTCGATCGCCGTCGTTCCCGCCAGCGCGAAAGCCACCACCAGCGGCGGCGACGCCAGATAATTGGCCTGCACGTCGGGGTTCACGCGGCCCTCGAAGTTGCGGTTGCCGGACAGCACGGAGGCGGCCACGAGATCATTGGCGTTGATGGTCTTCGACACCGTCGCCGGGAGCGGCCCGGAATTGCCGATGCAGGTGGTGCAGCCGAAGCCGACGAGATTGAAACCGAGCTTGTCGAGCGATTTTTGCAGGCCGGACTTTTCGAGATATTGCGCGACCACCTGGCTGCCGGGCGCGAGCGAGGTCTTCACCCACGGTTTGACCTTGAGGCCGCGTTCTACCGCGTTGCGCGCGAGCAGCCCCGCGCCGATCAACACGCCGGGGTTGGAGGTGTTCGTGCATGAAGTTATGGCGGCGATCACCACGTCGCCGTGACCGAGATCGTAATTCTCGCCCTCGACCGGGAAACGGGCGCCCAGCCCGCCGGGCTTCTTATATTCATTGGCGAGCGAGGTCTCGAAGGTCGAGCCCATGTCCTCCAGCGCGACGCGGCCCTCGGGACGCTTCGGACCGGCGAGCGAGGGAACCACGCTGGAGAGATCGAGCGCGATCGTATCGGTGAATTCCGGCTCGGGTGCCTTCGCCGTGCGCAACATGCCCTGAGCCTTGGCGTATTTTTCGATCAACGCGACGCGCGCCGCCCCGCGCCCGGAGGTGTGGAGATAATCGAGCGTCTCGGAGTCGATCGGGAAAAAGCCGCATGTCGCGCCATATTCGGGCGCCATATTGGCGATGGTTGCGCGGTCCGCGAGCGAGAGATGATCGAGCCCCGGGCCGTAAAACTCCACGAATTTGCCGACGACGCCTTTTTTGCGCAGCATTTGCGTGACCGTGAGCACCACGTCGGTGGCGGTGACGCCTTCGCGCGGTTGGCCTTCCAGTTTGAAGCCGATGACCTCCGGGGCCAGCATGGACAAGGGCTGACCAAGCATGGCCGCCTCCGCCTCGATGCCGCCGACTCCCCAACCGAGCACGGCGAGACCGTTGACCATTGTCGTATGCGAATCGGTGCCGACCAATGTGTCGGGATAGGCGGTCTCGATGGTTTGCGTCTTGCCCTTGACCTTGATCTTCTCTTTCTTCGTCCAGACCGTCTGCGCCAGAAATTCGAGATTGACCTGATGGCAGATGCCGGCGCCCGGCGGCACCACGCGGAAATTATCGAAGGCCGATTGGCCCCATTTCAGAAAGCGATAACGCTCGCCGTTGCGCTGATATTCGATATCCACATTTTGTTTCAGGGCGCGCGCCGTGCCGAAGTAATCGACGATCACCGAATGGTCGATGACGAGATCGACCGGGGCCAGCGGATTGATCTTTTGCGGATCGCCGCCGAGCGCGACAAATGCGTCGCGCATCGCCGCGAGATCGACCACGGCGGGAACGCCGGTAAAATCCTGCATCAACACGCGCGCCGGTCGGAAGGCGATCTCGACTTCGCCCTTGCCCTTGGCTGTCAGCCAGCCGGCGAAGGCCTCGATATTCTCCTTCGTGACCGTGCGACCGTCTTCATGGCGCAGCAGATTTTCGAGCAAAACCTTTAGCGAATATGGCAGCCGCGAGACGCCGGCGAGTCCGTTTTTTTCGGCGGCCTTAAGCGAATAATAAAAATATGTTTTCGCGCCGACGACGAGTTTTTTGCGGGATTTGAAGCTATCGATGGAAATCATGGGACTTTGTCCTAAGGGGCGCGGCGGAGGGCTCGCCGTCTCTTTTAGAAAATTCCATGCCAGAGATACAATAGCAAAGGCCGGAATCGCCTCGCGCCTTGCTCAAACCGGTTCGGGATCGCCGATGTCGTACGACGCGGTCATGGATTTGCAAAGTCGCCCGGGCGGCGCGACCGGCGCCGAGGCGCCGCGCGGCGAAATGATCGCGCAAAGCCTCGCGAGAGGTCGAGATTTTCTTGACGTGGATGAGGCCGGGCTCCAGCACGTCCTCGGCGTAGCAATATTCGAGGCATCCCTCTTCGGCGCGGCTCGCGCTGATCATCGCGAGCATATCCACCCGCGGGGCTCCTTTGTTGGCGAATAGAAAGCCATGAATTTCAAACTCTCCCGCGAGCGGCGTCCCGGCCGCGGGAGCGTTTAAGCCGCGCGGATCACCCCGCCCGCATGGCCTCGGGCTTGGTCCTCGCCCGCTTGGTCATCAAGCGGTTGAGCGCCGAGACATAGGCGCGCGCCGAGGCGACCAGCGTGTCGGGGTCGGCGCCGCGTCCCGTCACCGATTTGCCATCCTCGGAAAGACGCACCGAAACCTCCGCTTGCGCGTCGGTCCCTTCCGTCACGGCATGGACCTGGAACAGCTCCAGCACCGCCTCATGCGGCGCCAGCGCCTTGATCGCGTTGAAGATCGCGTCCACTGGGCCGTTGCCGGTGGCTTGATGCGTGACCTTTTCGCCGTCGATGTCGAGCGTCAGCGCCGCCGACTGTGGGCCGCTGGTGCCGGCGATGACCGTCAGAGCCGTGACCTTGATCCGCTCGTGGGCGTTGACGATTTCGTCGTCGACCAGCGCCATCAAGTCTTCGTCGTAGACGACTTTCTTGCGGTCGGCCAAGTCCTTGAACCGCTTGAAAGCGTCCTCCAGCGCATTGTCGCCGAGATCGTATCCCAATTCCTTCAGCTTCTCGCGGAAGGCATGGCGACCCGAATGCTTGCCCATCACCAGCGAGGTCTTGGCGACGCCGACGCTCTCGGGCGTCATGATCTCGTATGTGAAGGCGTTTTTGAGCATTCCGTCCTGGTGGATGCCGCTTTCATGAGCGAAGGCGTTCCGTCCAACGATGGCCTTGTTATATTGCACCGGGAAGGAAGTGACCGCCGACACGAGTTTTGACGCTCGGGTCAACAGTCTGGCGTCTATGCCGGTGTGGAACGGCAATACGTCGGGGCGCGTCCGCATCGCCATGACGACTTCCTCCAGCGCGGCGTTGCCGGCGCGCTCGCCGATGCCGTTGATCGTGCATTCGATCTGCCGCGCGCCGCCGCGCACGCCGGCGAGCGAATTGGCCACGGCCAGCCCCAGATCGTCGTGACAATGCACGGAGAAGATGGCCTTGTCGGAATTGGGCACGCGCTCCCGCACGCCGCGGAATAGCGCCTCATATTCCGCCGGAGTCGTATATCCCACGGTGTCCGGGATGTTGATCGTGGTCGCGCCGGATTGAATCGCGATTTCGACCGCGCGGCACAGAAAGTCGAACTCCGTGCGGGTGCCGTCCTCGGCCGACCACTCGACATCGGCGACATGGTTGCGCGCCCGCGTCACCGAGGAGGCGACCAACTCCAGCACGCGCGACGGCTCCAGCTGGAGCTTATATTTCATGTGCAGCGGCGAGGTGGAGATGAAGGTGTGGATGCGCGGGCGACGAGCCCCGCGCAGGGCCTCGGCGCAGCGGTCGATGTCTTTTTCCGAGGCGCGCGCGAGCCCGGCGACGGAGCCGTTTTTGACGCGCCTCGCGATCTCCGAGACGCTTTCGAAATCGCCGGGACTGGCGATCGGAAAGCCCGCCTCAATGACGTCGACGCCCAGCGCGTCGAGCAAATCGGCGACCTCCAACTTCTCTTCGAGGGTCATGGAGGCGCCGGGCGACTGCTCGCCGTCGCGCAGCGTCGTGTCGAAAATAACGACGCGGTTGGCGTCATGGTCCAGCGCATGCGAGGGCGCGCGTGGGTCTGGAATGTGATGAGTCATTGGTCGGTTCCTGCTGTAGCCTTGCCCGCCGCGCGGGCTTCTTATTGCCTGTCTCGCGCTTGATCCCCTGAAGGCCTGGGCCACTAAAAGCCCGTCGTGCGTTCAGGGGCGGCTAAGAAGCAGCAGAATGGCGAGAGGACGCGCGACAATAACAGCCGCCGCCTCGGGGCGGCGCGCTTTCGAGCAAATCGCGGGGGCGGCATGGCTCGCCACGCTTCAGGATCCTCGTTCGCCGGCAATTGGCTGGGGTTGCGGCGAGTTCAAGATAAACGGCTTCGGGCGGGCTGACAAGCGGGCCGCGCGCGACGCCGAAATTTTCCACGAATCACCAATTCATCGGCTATAAGGCCGCCATGAAACCTTCAAGAAGCGACGCCGCGCGATGACCATCAGATTGCATAAGGGCGACCTCCCCGCGGGCGCCGACTTCGGCTCCAGCGTCGCGATAGACACCGAGACGCTGGGCCTCAACCACCAGCGGGATCGGCTGTGCCTTGTCCAGCTTTCGCGGGGCGACGGCAACGCCGAGCTCGTTCAAATCGCGCGGGGCCAGACCCGCGCGCCCAATCTGGAGCGGCTGCTGAACGATCCCAAGATCTTGAAACTCTTTCATTTCGCGCGTTTCGATCTGGGGATTCTCGGTCTAACCTTCGGCGCGGTTCCGGCGCCGGTCTACTGCACCAAGATCGCCTCCCGACTGGCGCGCACCTATACCGATCGCCACGGCCTAAAGGATCTCGCGCGCGAACTGCTCGGGGTCGAAATCTCCAAGCAGCAACAGTCCTCGGACTGGGGCGCGGAGACCCTCTCGGAGGCGCAGCAGGCTTATGCCGCCTCGGACGTGCTGCACCTGCACGAGCTTAAGGCCCGACTCGACGTCATGCTGGCGCGCGAGGGACGCGACGCCCTCGCCGCCGCCTGTTTCGACTTTCTGCCCGCGCGCGCTCGGCTCGATCTCGCTGGATGGCCGGATACGGATATTTTCGCGCATATGTGACGCGCCTCGAATTCGCCATGGCGCGCGGGTTTAATCCGAGGAATCCAACATTGTCCGTCTTGCCGAGGTCCGCTTGAACGACGCTCCGTCCACTTCGCGTGGCCGCCTTGGCTCCATCGGCGCCCCGCGGGAGAACGCCTTTCCGGCCGCGCTGCGACATACGACGCGCGTGGCCCGGCTGCGCTGGTTCATGCTCTGGGGCGTCGGCGGCATCGTGACTGTCGTCGCCGTCATCGTCGGCTTTCAATTCCTCCGATTTCTGCCCATTGACTTGCGCTTCGCCCACATAGCGATGAAGGGGTCGCGCATCACCATCGAATCGCCCAAACTGGTCGGATACCGCCCCGACGGACGCCCATACGAACTGCGGGCGAAAGTCGGGATACAGGACATGTCGACGCCCGATTTATTCGAACTCGAGGAACTCGACGTGCGTCTTGACAGCGGCCCAGACCAGGAGGTGCTTCTGAAGTCGGCGGCTGGTCTCTACGACTCCAAGAAAGACCGCGCCAATCTTTCGGGCGGCGTTCGAATCTATGACGACAAAAGTTATGAACTGCTGCTCGAATCGGCGATCATGGACTTTAAGGCGAGCACGCTGACATCCGAGCGCCACTCGACGCTGAACCTCAATGGCGGCAAGATTTGGGGAAATTCGGTGGAAGTCGTCCAAGGGGAGCGACGCTTGACCTTCGTTGGCGGCGTGCATTCGGTGCTGTATGGCGATGACGGCGAAACAGCGGCCAAAACGCCATAGGATGCGCGCGGTCGCGACGGGCGCGAGCCGCCTTGTATCCATGCCAACAGGGCTTTCGACGCAATCAATATGGGAAGGCGATAGTTTGATGCGTGCATCCATTCTCGCGGCGGCGCTGGTTTTCGCGGTCTGCGCGCCCGCATGCGCCAAATCCACGCGTACCGGAGGAATTTTGCCCGGCGCCAGCGCGAGCGACCCTTTGGACATCGACGCCGGCAAGCTCGATTATTTCGACAAGGAGCAGAAGCTCATCTATTCCGGCAGCGTGATCGTCGTTAACGGCCCTTCGACGCTGAAAGCCTCGAAGCTGACGATCTTCCTCGACGACAACAAGACCGCGCCCAAAAAGGGCGCCGCCGAAGGCGGAACGTCGAGCGACCGAGTCAAGCATATCGAAGCCGATGGACCCGTGACCATGGTTTCGAAGGACCAGATCGGCACGGGCGATCACGGCACTTACGACCGCGCCGAGAACAAGGTGTAT
>PLZT01000388.1 GCA_003152255.1 Methylocystaceae bacterium
TAGACGCGCATGCCGGCGCGCATGCCGAACTGGAAAATCCGCGCGAAGGCCGAGGCGGAGGGCGATCCGACGACAAGGGTTTGGATGATGCCGACGCCGGGATTGGCCTGTCCGACGCGGGTCAACCGCAGGATCGTCTCGCCGTCCATCAGGCTGTCGGCGTCGAGCGGAATCATGAATTCGTACGCGTCGCCCCAACGCTCGCAGAAGTCGCTGATATTGCCGGCCTTGTAGCCGCGATTGTCGGAGCGGCGACGGTAATGGAGGCTCGCCGCGTCGCCCTCGAGGCGCCATTTCGCGAAGGCGGCTTCCTCTCGCGCGGCGATTTCCGGGTCGGTGCTGTCGCTCAGCATGAACCAGTCGAACGAAGCGGCTTCGCCCGTCCGGCCGACGCTCGCCTTCATCGCCCGCAGCCGCGCGAAGGCCCGCGCCGGGTCCTCGTTGCGAATCGTCATCAGCATGGCGACGCGGACCTTGAGCGGCGCGGCGGCGTCGCCGTCGTTCGCGAAGGGCGCGACCTTGGCCAGCGCGTCGGTGCGCATATGCAACAGCCAAAAGCCCAGCATCGCGTTGCAAAAGCCGAGCACGCTCCAGGGCGCGGCGATGGCGAAGGCGATGAAGATCGCCAGATCGATGTCGCTCCAGCCGTCCTGCTGCAAAATCGCGCCGAGCCAGACGAGCAGCAGCAGATAGACCGTGAGGTTCATCACCGCGACCATGCGGCGGCGGCGGGCCAACGCCAGCGGATCTTGCAGCGGGGTCGGCCTCGGCCGCGCGCCCTCGTTAGTCATTCTGTGGTCTCGTTAAAGCTGGGGAGTTCTTGGGAGCGCGCCGGCTATAGCACAGCCCGCGCGGAAAGCTATTTGCCGGCGCCCGATTGTTTGTATGGCGTATAAGGCGAAAACGCGGCCTCCATGCGCCGCGGCTGACGATTCCATCTTTTAGCCGCCCCATCCGCTTCGTCTTTCGCATGCCTCGCGCCATAAACGCCAAGTCGAATCGCCAAGTCGAATCGCATCGCCGGCCAGCCTTCAAGGTGAATTCATGCCCATTGCAGCAAATCGTGAGAACAACGCCGCGCGCGCTCTGTGGATCGAGGGACCGCGCCAAGCCGCGCTGCGCTCCGCCCGCGTTGGCGAGCCCGGCGCCGGCGAGGCGCGCATCGCCATGCTGTGGAGCGGGATCAGTCGCGGCACGGAACGGCTCGTTTTCGAGGGACGTGTCCCCGAGTCGGAAGCAAAATCCATGCGCGCGCCCTTTCAGCAGGGCGAATTCCCGTTCCCCGTGAAATACGGCTATTGCGCGGTCGGCCGCGTCGAAGCCGGCCCGGCGGCGTGGCTGGGCCGGACGGTTTTCTGCCTGCATCCGCATCAGAGCCGCTTCATCGTTCCGCTCGACATGCCGCGGCCCGTCCCCGAAAACGTTCCACCCCGGCGCGCGACGCTCGCCGCCAATATGGAGACCGCGCTTAACGCGCTGTGGGATTCGGGCGCGGGGCCGGGCGACAAGATCGTCGTGATCGGCGCCGGCGTCGTCGGTCTGCTGGTCGCGGCGCTTTGCGCGGGACTTCCCGGCGCGGACGTGACGGTTGTCGACATCGACCCCTCGCGCGCGAAAATCGCCGCGTCCTTTGGCGCGAAATTCGTCGCGGCCGCCGATTTCGCCGCGCTTGGCGAAGAGGACGCCGATCTCGTGTTCCACGCCAGCGCGAGCCCGCAGGGGTTGGCCCTGGCGCTGGGTTGCGCCGGGCTGGAGGCCAGCGTCGTCGAGATGAGCTGGTACGGCGACGCCGCCGTCGCCGCGCCGCTCGGCGGGGCGTTTCACGCCAAGCGGCTGCGGCTGATCTCGTCGCAGGTCGGGCAGGTGTCGCCGTCGCGCCGCCCGCGCTGGAATTACGCGCGACGTCTTGACAAGGCGCTCGAACTGCTCGCCGACGCGCGCTTTGACGCGCTCATCACGGAGGAGGTCGCGTTCGAGGACGCGCCGCGCGAATTGCCGCGCATTCTCGCCCCCGGCGCCGCGGGGCTGGCGACCGTGCTGCGATATTGACGACGCGCGGGCGTCGTTTGTCATGGCGCCGCCCCGGCGGCGCGGGCGTCGTAGCCCAGCAGGATCGCCAGAGCGCTCAGCGCGAGCTTGCCGAGCAAAACGGCTGGGGGTATCATCTACCAACTCCATCGAAATAGTTGCGTGTAGCCGAAATGACGGATAATTTTGGCGACAGTGAGACGCGTAAGCGCCCGATTGCCCCGCGCCGGCCTTTCGTCCTATCCCTTCCACGCCATCGAACGATTCTTGAAAGGATGCTCCCGCATGTACGCTGTCGAGGTTCGCGACCACATCATGATCGCGCATAGTTTTCGCGGGGAGCTGTTCGGGCCCGCGCAGCGTCTGCACGGCGCGACCTTCGTGGTCGACGTGGCGTTTTTCCGCGAGGCGCTCACCGCCGATAATGTCGTCGTCGACATCGGCCGCGCCCATGACGCGCTGAAGGCGACGCTGGCGCCGCTCAACTACCGCAATCTCGACGAAATCCCCGAATTCAAGGGCCAGCAGACCACCACCGAGTTTCTCTCGCGCCATGTCTTCGACGCCATGGCGGGCGCGGCGCGCTCGGGCGCGCTGGGGCCGGGCGGCGAGGGAATCGAGCGCATCCGCGTGACGCTGCACGAGTCGCACGTCGCGCGCGCCTGGTTCGAGGGTCCGGTCGCGAGATGAGGATCATATTCGCGGCGCCGGGCGATCTGTCCGCGCGCACGGGCGGCTATGGCTATGATCGCGCGGTGATCGCGGCGCTGCCCGAGTTCAACGTCGAGGTCGCGCATGTCGCGCTGAAGAGGAGCTTCCCTTTTCCGAGCGAGGCGGAGGCGCATGCGGCGGCGCGGGGGATCAACGCCGCGCTGGCGCCAAGGGACGTGGCGCTGATCGACGGCCTCGCCTATGGCGCGCTGCCGGAAGACGCGATCCGCGCGATAACGGCGCCGGTGCTGGCGCTGTGCCACCATCCGCTGGGGCTGGAACAGGGGCTCGATCCCGCGCGAGCGAAGGCGCTGCTGCGGAGCGAGGCGGCGGCGCTGGCGCTGGCCGCGCATGTGATCGTCACCAGCGCGCACACGCGAAAGACGCTGATCGAGGACTTTGGCGTTTCGCCGTCGGCGGTGACCGTCGCGCTGCCCGGCACGGCGCCGGCCGCGCGCGCCTCGGGCTCTGGCGGCGGAACGACGTTGCTCGCGGTCGGCTCCATTATCGCGCGCAAGGGCTTCGACATATTGGTCGAGGCGCTGGCGGGGCTTCAGGCGCTCGACTGGCGGTTGCGGCTGGTCGGCGGCGCGCCCGCGCCCGAAACCGCGAACGCCCTCGCGCGGCTGATCGAAGCGCGCGGGCTCGGCGCCCGCATCGACTGGCTGGGCGAGGTCTCCGCCGAGGCGCTCGACGGCATCTACGACTCCAGCGATATTTTCGTCTCCTCCTCGCTTTACGAGGGCTATGGCATGGCGCTGGCCGAGGCGCTCGCGCGCGGTTTGCCCATTGTGACGACGACCGGCGGCGCCTGCGCCGACACCGCGCCGGACGGCGCCGCGCTAAAGGTCGCGCCGGGCGATGTCGACGCGCTGCGCGAGGCGTTGCGGCGGATAATCGCGGACAGGGATTTGCGCCGCGCTCTGAGCGAGGCCTCCTGGCGCGCCGGACAGAAACTGCCGAGTTGGCGCGACACCGCGCGAACCATCGGCCGCGCGGCGCGCGCCATCGCCCCGGCGGTGGCCCCATGATATGGTTTGCGATTAATTGGCTCGTTCAGGCCCAACGCCCCAAAGCGATCGGGCGGCGTTCGTATGACGGGCTTTTCCGCGCAATGGCTCGCTTTGCGCGAGGGCGCCGATTTTCTGGCGCGCGACGCCGCGGTCCGCGACACGGTTGTCCAGCGTTTTTCAAAAAGCGACACGCTGACGATCGTCGATCTCGCCTGCGGCGCGGGCTCCAATCCGCGCGCCCTCGCGCCTTTTCTGGGGCCGCGCCAATCGTGGCGGCTCGTCGACCATGACGCGGGGCTGCTGGCGAGCGCCCGCGCGGCGCTGAGGGCCTGGGCCGACGCCGTTGAAGGCGAGGAGCCGCTCGTCTCGCATAAGAACGGCCGCCGCCTGACCTTCATCTTCGAACGGCTCGATCTCGACGCCGATCTCGCCCGCGCGCTGAAGGGCGCCGATCTCGTGACGGCGGCGGCCTTTTTCGATCTCGTCTCGCCGGATTGGATCGAGCGCTTTTGCGCGGAACTCGCGCGCCGCCGCTTGCCGCTCTACGCGGTGTTGAGCTATGACGGGCGCGAGAGCTGGACGCCGCCGCACGCGGCCGACGCGGCCATGCTCGACGCCTTCCACCGCCATCAGGCGCGCGACAAGGGGTTTGGCCCCGCCGCCGGCCCGCGCTCCAGCGCGATGCTGCGCGAGACGCTGGAGCGGCATGGCTTCGAGGTCCACGTCGGCGCCAGCCCGTGGCGGCTTGGAGAGGGCGACGCCGAACTGATCGCCGCGCTCAGCGAGGGCGCGGCGGAGGCCGTCGCGCAAACCGGCCTCGTCGACGCGGAGGTAATCGCCGACTGGCGCGCGGCGCGGCGCGCGGCGAGCGGCTGCGAAATCGGGCATGTCGATATTTTCGCTTCCCCCCGCGGGATCGGCTAAAACAGCCAAAATGTCATCGCCGCTTGGCGAGGAGAGGCCATCGCGTCTAAAAGAATGGCGCATAACGGCCGCGGTGCGCCTTCGGACGGCGCGTCGGAGCACGTTCTGAAAGATACGCAAGCATGTTGCCGCTTTTTATCCAGAAGAAACTCAACCGCCTGAGACGAAGCCTCTGGGCGGCGCCCATGTCGATTTTTCCCGCGCCGTTTCGCGTCAAGGCGAAAGGCGACGCGACGATCGCGGGGGAGATCGCCGATCACGAAAAACAAGCCGGTTACGCGCATTGCGCGGGCTCGCTTCCGCTGCGCACGCTATTGCGCATCGAGGGGTTGCTGCCCGGCGCGCCGATCAATTCGGCGGAGACGGGATGCGGCAAATCGACGATTTTCTTTTCGCGCATAGCTCAAAAGCACAAGGTCTTCTGCCTGGACGACCGCGAGAGCGGGGAGGATTCCAGCGTCTCCTATTTCATGGATTGCGCGGCGACGCGGCTGGATCGGGTCGAGACTATATTCGGGCCGACACAGGCGACGCTGCCCCTCTATAAGGATCATGTCGCTTACGACCTCGTGCTGATCGACGGGCCGCACGGCTTTCCTTTTCCAGACCTTGAATATTATTTCTTCTATCCGCATCTGAAAACGGACGGCCTTCTCGTCATCGACGACATCCAGATTCCGACCATCGGCCGACTGGCCGAGTTCATCTCCGAGGACGCCATGTTCGAGGAGGTGGAATGCATCGGCTCGACGGCGGTGTTTCGCCGCACCGAAGCGCCGGTTTTCGATCCCCGTGGCGACGGCTGGTGGCTGCAGGACTACAACCGCCGCCGCGCCGATTTTTCCAGTCACATCCACCTGCGGGACGGCAATCGCCGCAAGCCGCTCACCTTCGAGGGACGATTTTAGCGCCTCCGGCGCGGAGTCGCGTCCCGATCGGTCGGCGCCCGCGCCGCTCGCGACGGATTTTCCGGAGCCTTCCGCCCCGAGGGCTCCGGCGACGGCCTCGGGCTGTCGTCATCTTGATCGCGCAGGGCGCGGATCAATCGTCGTTTCGGCTCCATCGCCTCGTGCAGCACGCGCGCCGCGATGTCCATCACGCCGCGGCTCGAAAATTCTCCGCGTTCCGCCTGGGCGACGGCCAAATCAATGTCATGCCGCAAAATCCCCGCCTTTTCGCGTTCGATATCGCGGTCCCGACGCAGCATCCGCAGGGCGTCGCGGACAAGCTCGCTCGCCGATGCATAGTCGCCCGTGGCCAATTCGCCAGCGACGAATTCGGCCATTTCCGGGGTCAAATTGACGTTCATGGTGGGCATGAGAACCTCCATCCCCGCATATTTATGGTTAGATTGGCAAGAATTGTCAAAGAACTCGCCGTCCCGGCAGCATGCGCCAAACGAGGCGGTCGCGCTTGACGAAGACGTGGCGCGCGACGCCGAGGAGATGCAGCGTGATCAGCGCCGCGAGCGAAAAGCCCGCGACGCCATGCACGAAGAATAGCAGCTTTGACAGCGGCTCGTCCTTGGCGAGCAGGGCCGGCGGCTCGAACAGCCCGAAGAAGGCGGGACGCAGGCCATAGGCCGACAGCGCCAGCCAGCCGAGCACCGGCGTCAGAGCCAGCAGCAGATACACGGCATGATGCGTCGCGGCGGAGATCATGCGCTCGGCGGGCGTGAGCGAGGGCGCCGGCGGCGGCGCGCCGCGCAGGCGCGTCGCGATGCGCGGGATCATCAGCGCGAGCACGGTCAGGCCGAAGGACTCGTGCAGGAAAAACAGCCGGTCCTGCAACGCGCCATGCGGCAGATCGCCCATGATCGCGCCGACCGGAACCATCGCCAGCACGATCGGCGCGATCAGCCAATGCAGCCATTTGGCCGGCGCCGAATAGCCCGGGCGCTCGCTCGATTCCGACTGATCAGACATATCAGCTCCTTATTGCCGCGCCCCGGCGTCCGAAAAATCGCAATCGAACAACACGTCGCCGCCGCCCAAAATATGAACGTTTACGCGGGGACGAAGCGCTTGCGCCAGCGCCGGGACGGGCGCGAGGTCCAGCCCCGCGCGGCCCGAGCCGATGATGACCGGCGCGACCAGAACATGCAGCCGGTCGACGCATCCCGCCTCGATGAAAGCCGCCAGCGTGCGAGCGCCGCCCTCGATCAATATGCGGCGCAATCCCCGCGCGAACAGAGCTTCAACAATGTCGCGCGGCGCGAAGCGTCCCTCCCGCAAGGGGGGTTCTATCCGCTCGACGCCCGGGCCGGCTTTGGTCGGCGCGGCGCTGATTAGAATCCGCCGCGCGCCGTCCTCGGTCAGCCATTTGCCGGCCTTGTCCAACCGGCCGCCGGGGTCGATCGCGACGCGGGCGGGATTGCGCCCGACGATCCGCCGCACGTTGAGTTGGGGGTCGTCGGCGGCGATGGTTCCGGCGCCGACCACGACAGCGTCGACATGGGCGCGCAGACGATGCAGATGATCGAGCGCCGCCGGGCCGCTGATGTCGCGCGACTCGCCGCTGACGGTGGCGATCCGTCCGTCGAGCGACTGGCCGATCTGCGCGACGACGAAAGGGCGGTCCTTCGAGGCCGCGCGCAGCGGCGCGAAGGGATCGCCCGCCTCGTCGAGCCGCGTGGGAAAATCAAGGTCGGAAGAGGCGCCCGCCACTTAGGTTCCTTATTTCTCGCCGGAGCAAGCTTTCGAAAAAGTTGATAGACTTTTTCGATAAGAGCTTGCTCCAACATTTTGATTTTGAGCGATTTCTTATCGTTCGAACGATTCCGTTCGAACGGAAAGCGCTCTATGCCGGGTCTTTGTTAACGCCGCGCCCGAGTCGGGATTGCAATGGAGCGGATTTTAGGACTTGAATGAAGCTGTATTCGCTCTTTTCGCACTCTGTCACGAAGCGCCGCGATGTTGAAACGCTTGTTCGAATCCTATCTGCTGTTGTCGCGTTGGCTGCTGGCGCCGTTCCTGGCGATACTGACGTTGGCGCTGTTCGCCTTGATGGTCAAGGCCGTCAAAAAGGCGTTGACGCTCGTCACGCTGATCGTCGAGGGGCAAGACCAGCATGTGACGTTGGCGATGTTGAATCTCATCGACATAACCTTGATCGGCGCGTTGGTGGTGATCGTCATTTTATCGGTTTACGAAAATTTCGTCGCGCGATTCTCGCCGGGAGATCACGGCGATTGGCCGGAGTGGATCGGACATATCGACTTTTCGCACCTCAAATTGAATCTGATGGCGACCATCGTCGCGATCACGGCGATCGAATTGCTCGAAGCCTTCATCGACGCGGATGAGACCACCGACCGCGACCTCTTTTTCGCGATAGGCATTCACGTGACGTTTGTGTTTTCGACGCTCGTCCTCGCCGTGGCGGAGTGGCTGTCAAGCCACGACTCGCGGAGTGGAGCGCCGCCCCAAGGCTGAGCCGCGTTTTGTTAATGTGATCCCGCCTCCACTTCGCCCGAAAACGAGCCGATCAGCGCGGGCGCGGGCGCGGGTTTCTTGCGTTGTAGCTTGCTCATCAGCAGATAGATGACCGGCGTCGTGTAGAGCGTCAAAATCTGGCTCAGCAACAGCCCGCCAACGATGGTGATCCCCAGCGGCCGGCGCATTTCGGCGCCGACGCCGGTGGCGAAGGCGAGCGGCAAGGCGCCGAACATCGCCGCGAGCGTCGTCATCAGGATCGGGCGGAAGCGCTCCTTGGCCGCCTCGATCGCCGCGTCATGCACGCTGAGGCCCCGCTCGCGCTGCGCGTGCAGCGCGAAGTCGACGAGCATGATGCCGTTCTTCTTGACGANNTTCTTGACGATGCCGATCAGCAGCAAAATGCCGATGAAGGCGATCACCGTGAATTCCGCGCCATACAGCTCCAGCGCCAGCAAGGCGCCGACGCCCGCGGATGGCAAGGTCGAGATGATCGTGATCGGATGAATGTAGCTCTCGTAGAGAACGCCGAGGATGATGTAGACCGCGACCAGCGCGGCCAGGATGATCAGCCCCATGCCGCCAGCGGTCTTGCGAAAATCCGCGGCGTCGCCGGCGAAGGCGGTGCGCAGTCCGCGCGGCAGATTCATTTGGGAAATCGCGTCCACAATCACCGCCGTGCCCTGTTCGAGCGAGGATCCAGTGGCGAGATTGAAGGTGATGGTGATCGCCGGCACGACGCCCTGATGGTTGACGACAAGCGGCATGCTGCCGCGTTCGATATGCGCCAGCGCGGTGAGGGGAACCTGCGTTCCATTCTGGCTGGTGACATAGACGCCGGACAAATCGCGGATGTCGCGTTGACGCGTCTGCGGAACCTCGACGACGACGCGGTAATTGTTGCGCTGGGTGTAGATGATCGAATCCTGACGCTGTCCGAAGGCGCTGTTCAGGCCCGCGTCCAGCGTGGCGATCTGGACGCCCATGCGCGCGGCCGCGTTGCGCTCGATGACGACATTGGCCTTCAGCCCGCCCTGTTGCGAATCCGTCGACACGTCCGCGAGTTGCGGCAGCTTTTGCAGGCGTTCGAGAATCTTCGGAGCCCACTCCTCGAGTTCGCGGACATCGCTGTCCGAAACGGTGTATTGGAACTGCGCCTTGCTCAGGCGTCCGCCGGTGCGCAAATCCTGCGACGGCACCAAAAACACGCCCAATCCCGGTATCTTCGCGAATTGCGGCCGCAAGCGGTCGATCACCTCGAAGCTCGACGAGCGCCGCTCGTCGGAGGGCTTCAGCGCCACATAGAGCCGGCCCTGATTGGATGGGGCGGCCTGATTATTCGAGCCGATGAAGGAGCCGACATTGGCGACATCGGGATCCCTGGCGAGCACGTCCATGGCCATCTTCTGCAGCCGCTCCATCTCCGCGAAGGAAACATCCGCCGAGGCTTCGGTGGTGCCATTGAGGAGACCGATGTCGTCTTGCGGCAGATTTCCTTTCGGAATGGCCTGATAGAGGTAAACGGTGAGCACGGCTGTCACGAGAATCGCGACGAGCGAAAACCACGGGTGATCGACGACGACGCGCAGGCTGCGCTCATAGGCGTCGATCACCTTCGCGAGGCCGTTCTCGAACCATCCGTCGAACGCGTTTGGCTTCTTATGCTTTTGAGCCGGCAGCCACGCGCAGAGCATCGGCGTCACCGTCAGCGAAATGACCATCGAAATGAGAATGGAGAAGGTGAGCGTGTATGCGAATTCCCGCACCAATCTTCCCATGATGCCGGGCATGAACAGCAGTGGAATGAACACCGCGATGAGCGACAGGCTGATCGACACGACGGTGAAGGCGATCTGCCGCGCGCCGAGCAGCGTCGCCTCCATGCGGCCCATGCCGCGCTCGACATGCGCCTCGACGTTCTCGATCATCACGATCGCGTCGTCGACGACGAAGCCGACGGAAATTGTGAGCGCCATCAGCGACAGATTGTCTATCGAAAACCCCGCCGCCCACATGGCGGCGCAGGAGCCGACCAGCGACAGCGGCACCGTTATGCCGGCCGCGAGGACAGGCGAGAGTCGCCGCAGGAACAGGAAGACGACCGCCATCACCAGACAGACCGAGATGAACAGCGTGCGTTGAATGTCGGCGATGCTGGAGCGGATCGTCTGCGTGCGGTCGGACAACACGGCGATGTCGATGCCTTGCGGGACCCACTCCTGCAACTTGGGCAGCAGCGCCTTGATGGAGTCCACCGTCTCGATGACGTTGGAGCCCGGCTGCTTGAAGATGACGAGGATCACCGCCGGCTTGCCATTGTACCAGCCGGCGGCCAGACGGTTGAGCACGCCGCGTTCGACTTTCGCCACGTCGCCGAGCCGCACGACCGCGCCGTTCTTCGACGCCACCACGACGCCGCGATATTCCTGTGGCGTGTTGAGCTGATCGTCCGTCGCGATGGTGACGCCCTGTCCGTCGCCATTGAACGCGCCGGTCGGGGACTGCTCATTGGCGTTGGCGATGACGCTCGCGACCTGATCGAGCCCAAGCCCCATGGTGGCGAGGCGCGCCGGATCGAGTTGGACGCGGATCGCCGGCTGCGTCGCGCCGGCGACCATGACATTGCCGACGCCCGACACTTGCGAAATCCGCTGCGCGATGACGGTGTCCGTCGCGTCGAAGATCGCGCTGGTCGGCATGGTGTCCGAGGTGAGCGCGAGAACGAGAACGGGCGCGCCGGATGAGTTCGCCTTGCGAAAGGTCGGCTGGGCCGACAGATCCGTCGGCAGGTCCGTCGCGGCGGCGTTTATCGCCGCCTGCACGTCGCGCGCCGCCGCGTCGATGCTGCGGTCAATGTCGAACTGCGCGATGATCGCCGTCCCGCCAAGCGTGCTTATCGAGGTCAGTTCGTTGAGGCCGGAGATATTCGCCAGCCGGCGTTCGAGCGGCGCGGCGACCGAGGCCGCCATGGTCTGCGGATCGGCTCCGGGGCGGCTGGCGGTGATGCTGATGATTGGAAAATCGACGGCTGGAAGGCTCGCGACGGGCAGAAAACAATAGGCGACCGAGCCGATCAGGAACAGCGCGAGCGCGAGCAGCGTCGTGCCGACCGGCCGTCTGATGAAAGGCGAGGAGACGCTCATTCGGCGGCCTCCTTGCGCTCGGGCAGGGACCTGGGCGTCGTCTCGAAAGGTTCGTCCTCCTCCTCCTCCGCCACCGCGCGGGCCAGTCTCCTGCGCAGCCGCTCGACGGCGAGATAGATGACGGGCGTCGTATAAAGGGTGAGCATTTGCGACAGCAGCAGGCCGCCGACGATGGATATGCCGAGCGGGACGCGCAATTCGCTTCCCGAACCATGCGCGAGCGCCAGCGGCAGCGCGCCGAGCAACGCCGCGAGAGTCGTCATCATGATCGGACGAAAGCGCAAATGACAGGCGCGCACGATCGACACTTCGGGAGACAGCCCCTCGAAGCGCTCCATCTCCAGCGCGAAATCGATCATCATGATCGCGTTCTTCTTGACGATGCCCATCAGCAGCACTATGCCGATCAGCGCGACAATCGACATGTCCAACCGAAACAGCATCAAGGCGAGCAAGGCGCCGACGCCCGCCGAGGGCAGCGTCGTGAGCACGGTGAAGGGATGCGCGAAGCTCTCGTAAAGGACGCCCAGCACCACGTAAATCGCGATGACCGCCGCGAGAATGAGATAGGGCTCGCTGGCGAGCGACTTGTTAAACTCCGCCGCGTCGCCGCTGAACGAGCCGACGACGATCGACGGCATTTGAATATCTTTTTCGATCCGCGCGATGGCCTGCAACGCGTCGCCGAGCGACGCGCCGGGCGCGAGATCGAAGCTGATCGTCGCCGCCGGAAACTGCTCCTGATGGGAGACCGACAGCGGGGCGGAGACGCTGTCGATATGCACGATGGTTCCCAGCGGCGTCTGCGGACCGCCGCCGGGCGCCGCGACATAGAGCTTTTCCAGCGCCTTCGGGTCGCGCTGATATTGCTCGGACGCCTCGAGAATCACGCGATACTGGTTGGACTGCGTGTAGATCGTCGAGATCTGCCGCTGTCCGAAGGCGTCGTTGAGGATGTCGTCGACATTCTGCATCGAGACGCCAAGCCGACCCATGTTTTTGCGGTCGATGCGCACCTGGCTGCGCAGACCGCCCGTTTGCGTCTCGGCCGCGACATTGCTCAGAATCGGCTCGCGTCGCATCGCGTCGAACAGTCTGTCCGACCATTTCAGCAAGTCCGCGTTGTCTCCCGTCGTGATCGTGTATTGATATTGCGAGCGGCTCATGCGCGTCGTGATCTGAATGTCCTGCACCGGCTCGATATAGAGCTTCGCGCCCGCCAGCTTTTCCGCGCGCGCCTTGAGGCGGTCGGCGATCACGTCGGCGCTGTCGGCGCGATCGTCGCGGTCGCGCAGCGTAATCGAGAAATGCCCGACATTGGTCGTCGGGTTGAGCGGACCGACGCCCAGAACCGAGGTCACGCCGGTGACTTCCTTGTCCTGTTGGAAGATGCCGGACACGTCGGCCTGCAGCTTCTTCATCGCGTCGAACGACACGTCCGGGGCGGTCTCGAGCACCGCCGTGAGCAGGCCCGTGTCCTGGCGCGGCAGGAAGCCCTTGGGAATGAAAATATACAGCGCGACGGTCAAGGCGAGCGTCGCTCCGGTGAGAACCAGCATGAAACGCTGGCGCTTCAGCGCCCAGTCGAGCGTCGTCGCGTAGAGACGGTCGAGCCAGGAGGAAGGCGCGTCGTGAGCCCCATGGCCCCGCCCGTCGCGCTTTGGCCGGCGCAGCAGTTGGCTGCACAGCATCGGCGTCAGCGTCAGCGACACGATCGCTGAAACGATGACGGCCATCGACAAGGTGAGCGCGAATTCGCGGAACATGCGCCCGACGATGCCGGTCATGAACAGCAGCGGAATGAACACGGCGATCAGCGACACCGTGAGAGACACGACGGTGAAGCCGATCTCGCGCGCGCCGTCCAGCGCCGCCTGCGTCGGGGTCTTGCCCTTCTCGATGTTGCGGACGATGTTCTCGATCATCACGATGGCGTCGTCNNGCGTCGTCGACGACGAAGCCGGTGCCGATCGTGAGCGCCATCAAGGACAGATTGTCGAGCGAGAATCCCGCCGCCCACATCGTCGCGAATGTCGCGACGATCGACAGCGGCAGGCTGATGCCCGCGATGATGGTCGCGCGGATGTTGCGCAGGAACAGCAGCACCACCATGACGACCAGCGCGATGGCGATCACCAGCGTGATCTCGACATCGGAGATGGAGGCCCTGATCGTGTCGGTGCGGTCGTTGACGATATCGAGCGACATGCCCGCGGGAAGAAGCCGCCGCAACTTCGGCAACTCGCCTTTCAGCAGTTCGACCGTGTTGATGATATTGGCGCCCGGCTGGCGCACGACATCGAGGATGACCGCCGGCTCGCCGTTGTACCAGCCGCCGACGCGGCTGTTTTCGAGCCCATCCACCACCTTGGCCACGTCGCTCAATATGATCGGACGGCCATTGCTCCATTGGACGACGATGGTCCTATATTCGCTCGCCAACATCAGCTGGTCGTTGGCGTCCAGCGTGTAGGACTGCCGCGCGCCGTCGATCGATCCCTTGGCGCCCGCGACATTGGCGCCGGCGATGGCGAGACGAAGATCGTCCATGCTCATATGATTGGCCGAGAGTCGCGCGAGATCGGCCTGGATGCGTATCGCCGGGCGCACGCCGCCTTCCACCATCACGCGGCCGACGCCGGGGACTTCCGACAGCCGCGGCGCGAGCTGCGTGTCGGCGAGATCGCTCATCTCCCGCAAGGTCGAGGTTTGCGAGCGCAGCGTCAGCGTGACGATCGGCGTGTCCGCCGGATTGACCTTCGCGTAGACGGGCGGATAGGGCAGGTTGCGCGGCAGCGTCGAGGCCGCGGCGTTGATCGCCGATTGCACGTCCTGCGCGGCCGCGTCGATGTCGCGGTCGAGATCGAATTGCAGCGTGATCTGCGAGAATCCGAACGCGCTCTGCGACGACATGGTCGTGAGCGACGGAATCTGGCCGAATTGCCGTTCGAGCGAGGCCGTCACCAGCGACGCGATCGTGTCGGGATTGGCGCCGGGAAGCTGCGTCGTCACCTGGATGGTCGGAAAATCGACCAGCGGCAACGGCGAGACGGACAGACGCATGAAGCCCATGACGCCGGCGAGAAGCACGGCGAAGCCCAGCAGCGTCGTCGCCACCGGCCGGGTAATGAAGGGCGCCGATATGTTCATGTGCTAGATCATTTCGTTTGCGTCCCGCCGGACGAAGCGTCGTTCGCGCGCGGCGCGCCGGGTGGGCGGGGGCCGCCGCGCCGGTCTCCGCCGCCCAGCGACGCGGGTCCGCCGGACAAGGGTCTTGAATCCGCGTCCGGCGCGGGCGCGGCTGGCGGCGAGCCAATGCTCGCATCTTCCTCCAACGCCTTCACGACATGCACCTTGGCGCCGTTCGAGAGGCGGGCGAAGCCGCTGGTGACGACTTGCCCACCCGCCTCCAGTCCCCGCGTCACGACCGCGATGTTCTCGTCCTGCTGCCCGGTCGTCACGTTCCTCAGCGTCGCCACGTTGTCCTGGCCGAGCATGTAAACGTAAGCGCCGCTGGGGCCGCGCTGGATCGCCGTGCTCGGCACGACGACCGCCTGTTTGATCGTGTCGACGACAAGCCGCACATTCACGAATTGCCCGGGCCACAGTCGCAGCGTCTTATTGTGGAAGGTCGCCTTGATCCGCGCGGTGCCGGTCGTCTGGTCGATCTCGTTGTCGATCACCGAAACATCGCCCGTCTCGATCACGGTGGTGTTGTCGGGGCCGAGCGCGCTGACATGCGAGGAGCCTTTCTCCATCGCGTTGCGCGCGGCGGGCAGCGCCTGCTGCGGGATGGTGAAGATGACGTAGATCGGCTTCAACTGCGTGATGATCAGAATGCCGGTCTGATCCGCGGCGTGCAGAATATTGCCGACGTCGACCAGCCTTATGCCGGTGCGGCCGTCGATCGGCGAGCGGATCGTGCAATAGTCGAGCGTGGTTTTGGCGCTGTCGATCGCGGCCTGATCGGCGCGCACCTGCGCCTCCAGCTGCGCCACCAGATATTTTTGCGTGTCATATTGCTGTTGCGAACCGTAATGGCCGACGGTCAGCTTCTGGTAGCGCACAAGATCGAGTCGCGCATTGGCGAGGGTGGCCTCGTCCTGCGCCTTTTTCGCGACGGCCTGATCATATTGCGCCTGATAGAGATTGGGCTCGATCAGCGCGACGACATCGCCCTTCTTCACGTCCTCGCCTTCGTTGAAGGGGAGCTTGACGAGGCGGCCGTCGACCTGGGTGTGGATCGTCGCCGTGTTGAGCGCCTGCACGGTTCCCACCGCGTCGATGGTCACGGGCACGTCGGCCAGCCGCGCGGTCGCGGCGGCCACCGGAACCGGCGGGGCCGCCGGTTCGGACCCGGCCGTCGTCGACGCGGACTTCCCGAAGTGTCCCCCGCGCCACGCGGCGGCGAGCGCCAGAACGAGCGCGACGGCGAGCCCCAGGTAAATCAGGCGTCGGTTTTGCGGAAACTTCATGGCCAAGGGCCCTTGTCCTCTTGATAGGCTGCGTCGGCGCGGGCGATCTCGACCTCGCGGTTCGTCGGCGCCCAGCCTCCGCCGAGCGCTTGGTAAAGGCTTGTCGCCGCCTCGAAATGCGCGAGCCGCACCTGCTCCCGCGTGTCCTGATTCTGGAAATAGGCGGTTTCGGTCGTCGAGAGCGTCACGATGTCGATCGTGCCCTCGCGCAGTCTGGCCTCCGCCGCGTCCAGCGCACGTTTCGCCGCCGCCACCGCGTCCCCCTGCAATTGCAATTGCCGCCCGGTCTGCGAGATGGCGATCAGCGCGTTTTCCGTGTCGGACAGGGCGGTCAGCGTCTGCTTGCGGTAATCGGCCGCGAGTTCGGCGTATTTGCCCTGCTGCAACATATATTGGCCTTGGAGATTATAGCCGTCGAACAGCGGCTGCGCCGCGTTGGCCAGCACCTGCCAGCCGATGGCCTGCGGCGTCGCGAGATATTTGATCAGAGTGCTCTGCACGCCATATTGCCCGGTCAGCGTGATCGACGGGAAGAAAGCGGCCCGCGCTTGCAGCACCGAGAATTCCTGCGAAGCGAGCTTCGCCTCCGCCTCGGCGACATCCGGCCGGCGCAGCAGCACTTCCGAGGGCAGTCCGGGCTCGACCCGCGGGTAGCGCAGCCTGGCCAGCGAAGCGCCCTTCGTGTCGAAGCTTTCCGGCGCGCGCCCGAGCAACACCGCGAGCAGGTTTTTTTGCTGGCGAAGGATCTCCTCCAGCGGCGGAATCAGAGCCTTTTCCGTGTCGAGCACGGTCTCTTGCTGCGACGTGTCCAGCACGGTGGCGGTGCCGACCTCCATCCGCATCTTGATCGCCCTGAACACCTCGTCGGCGATCCTGACGTTCTCACGCGCGATGCGCAGCCGGTCCTGGGCGTTCAGCACCTGGAAATAGGAGTTCAGCACCGAGGCGATGGTGGCGATTTCGACCACGTTGCGATCGAAGCGGCTGGCGTTGGCGAGCAGCCGCGCGGCCTTCGAGGCGTCCTCGTTCTTGCCCCAGAAATCGATCTCGTAACTGGCGTTCAGGCCGAGTTGGAACAAATTGGTTCGGGTCGCGGAGACCTTTCCGTTGGAGGTGGACGACGAGGTGACGGCCGCGCCGGCGGCCGTGCTCGCGGCGAACGCCGTCCCGGGCGTTTGGGTGCGCTGCGCGGAATCGTTCATCGTCAGCGCGGGCCATAGCGCCGAGCTGGAAATCCGGGCCTGCGCGTCGGCCTGGGCGATGCGGGCCACGGCGGCGGCGATGTCGTAGTTGTTTTCCAGCGCCTGATTCACGACGCTCGACAGCTCCTTGGAGCCGAATCTCGCGGTGAAATCACGGGCGGAGCCGAGCGACGGCGCCGAGGCGGGCTTGGCTTCGCGGAAACGCTCCGGCGGGGGCGCGCTCATTTCGGGCTTTTGCCAATCGAGATCGCAGCCCCCAAGCGTCGCCAGCAGGGCGAGGGCGGCGAGCGAATCGGGAGACTTGCGTGGACGAGACGAAATTGGCACGGCGATATTTTTCGCTTTCTCCGCTTTGGGCGCGCGTTTTATGCGCTTATTCCGACAAACTTGCTAGACTATTGCCCGCGCGGCCGGCGACGCATCAACGTCGCGGGTTCCATCTGGGCGCGAATCGACCGGGAGACCGAGGCATCATATTGATCCGCCTTGGGGGCGAAATGACGGCGTTCGCGGCGAAAGTCCGTTCGGCGGAGCAGTGAAGCGTAACGCATGTTACGGTTAGGAGTACAGGATCCAAGAATGAATGACAAGCGCGGCGCGCCGGTTTCCATGGCTTTGCTTTGCCGGGGAGCGGGATTCGCTTCAGGCGCGCGAATCATATCGGCGAAAAAAAGCCCCGGCGCGGAAACCTCGGTCTTCCCGCGCCGGGCTGATATTCGTCGGGGAAGCGATCAGCCCTTGTGGTCCGGGCCGCCTTCGCCGCCGCCCCAGCCGTGGCATTCGCCGCCGCCGAAATGATGATGGTGATGCCAGCCGATTACGTGCAACATCACGACCAGGCGGTGCTTCTGGCCCTCGTCGAGGCTCGCGTACAACGGCTTGACGGCCTCGGAGAATTTCGTCAATTGCGCCGCGCGGGCTTCCATCTCCTTGGCGTGGCGCTGCATCCCGTCGATCAGGTCGTGGCGCCCCTCATGTTCCTCGCGCTTCTCGGCCCATTCGCCCATGTGCGCCTTGGCGCGTTCGCGAATCGCGGCCTCCGCCGCCGGCCAGTTCTTTTCCTGAGCGGGCGTCAGTTTGAGCCCGGCCTTCAGACCGGCGACGCGGGCGTCGACCAGCGCCGCGCGGTCTTCGTCCGAGAGCTTCCATTGGGCGCCGTCCTCCTGCTTTGGCGGCTCGGCATAGGCGCCGGAAGAGAGAACCGGCAGCAAAAGAGCCGCGCTGGCGGCCGCGATCAGAAGATGTTTCCTCATCGAACCTGTTTCCTCTTTGTGGCGGGCGAAATGCCCGACGCCTCATCCGCGTCGAGGGCGCGCCGCTCGTATCGCCGAAAACTCCCCGTTCGTCGGGGCGGCGAGGGCGCCGCTTCGATCTTCGGCCTTCTCCCTCGACTTCAACAGTCTCGCAGACGCATGTTTCCCCGATATGTCCGCGCAAACGCGAAATGTTGCTGGATTGCGTCCGAATTGGGAGCGGGGAGGGAAGGGGATCGTCGCGCGAATCGACGGCTTTCGAAAGCGAGCCCTCAGGCTTCCGTTTCAGGCTCCGGCGTGTCGGGTGGCGCAACCCCATAATCGCGGTGTCCCATGATCGCCGACCCCACGCGCACATGGGTCGCGCCGAGCTGGATCGCCAGTTCGAAATCCGAGCTCATCCCCATCGACAGCGCGGAGAGGCCATTGCGCGCGGCGATGTCGGCGAGCAGCGCGAAATGCGGCGAGGCCTGCTGGTCGACCGGCGGCACGCACATCAATCCGTCGATCTTCAACCCGTATTTGTCGCGGCACACCGCGAGGAAGGCGTCGGCCTCCTTGGGCGACACGCCAGCCTTTTGCGGCTCGTCGCCGGTGTTGACCTGGACGAGCAGGCGCGGATGCTTGTTCTGCCGCGCCATTTCCTCGGCCAGCGCCCGCGCGATCTTTTCGCGGTCGACGCTCTCGATCACGTCGAAGGTCTCCACCGCCTCCTTGGCCTTGTTCGACTGTAGCGGCCCGATCAGATGCAGTTCGATATCGGGATAGCGCTCGCGCAGCGGCGGCCATTTGCCGCGCGCCTCCTGCACGCGATTCTCGCCAAACACGCGCTGTCCGGCTTCCAGCAGCGGAACCACGTCTTCGCCCGGAAAAGTCTTGGTGACGCAGACGAGGGCGACGCCGGCGGGATCGCGCCCGCAGTCGCGCGCGGCGCGGTCGATGGCGTCCCTGGTCGCGGTTAATCGGTCGACGATGGTCATGGCGCTGGGGGTTGGTGCGGCGTTGTGCCTGCGGCCAACGCCTGACCGATAAATCTATTCATCGCCATCATTATTTTGCCCCGCACCTAATTTCGAGGCGAGGATCGTTGCGGCTACAGGCCCCCCTACAGAAACAATCGCTATTATACACGCCGATACTGTATGTTCATAAATTGCCGTCATCGTGGACATACCAAGCCCAAAAAGAGCAACTATTAGCGCCCCAATTTGACCTCTATTCTTTCTTGTTTCAGACGCGTCGACTGTCTTTATTTCCAAATTCTGTCGGTGTGTTACTTGCCCATCCGTCCACTTCATGAGCATAGGAACAATATCTGGAAATTCTCTTTTGTATTCCTCAAGTATAAATGCCGGAGGAAGCATTAGGTGTCCAGTATAAGACCTGCTAAGCATAACGCTGATTGTTTTTGACACGTTGGGGTCTTTTGTATCGACACCCTCTCTTTCTAGTTCCTCTTCTATTGAAGGAGGAATTATTTCAGGCACCCCGCGGCTGGGCGGGTCTATGTCCTGATTGTGATCTGCGATCCCCAGTTTTTCCGCTGTCATTTTCTTTTTGTCTGTATTTTCGGCGTTTTAAGTATAATTCGGACCTTATCCATGGCAGCAAAAACGGTTTTGTAATCGGCTATTACACGCGCCATGTCTTCAGATACGAGTTCGAACGCCCTCAATCCGTGGATTTTCGTGTCCAATGGCATAAAGTTCATGGACATGCTCGCCCCTGAGACGACATCACGAACTCTACCAAAAACTATTTTGCCCACCACACGCCTAGACGTATTGGTATCATGGATGGGGCCGATAACAACTGACATATCTTTGATAGAGTCGCTTTTGACGTAGGCGCGCGCAAGTTTGGCCGCCATATCCTTATACACATCTTGCGATATGGATTCAGTGCTCGGTCGCGCCGCAGAATGAGGCGGTGCCGCTACAGATTCCCGCGGCACCGCGCGTGGGTCGATGAGGTCACACATTTTCGTTGGCCTTATCGTGTTTCGCCGACGCAGTTACGCTACGCTTAATTTCGCATTTCGAGTGTCAGAATGTCAATAAGAAGCGAAAATCTAATTAACATGATTGAAACCTAGTGCTGAATCGCGTGCTGCCAATACCCCTTCCACTGGCGCGAAACACAGTGCGCCAGCGGAGCGGGCGAAGAAGCTTTCGGCTTGGTTCGTCGCAACCTCCGCCGTCGATCCTTCACCTCCGCAAACACGCGGCCATCCAATCCAAATAAGCGCCGTCGCCCTCGGCGATGTCGATTCTCAAGATTTCCGGCGTCTCGTAATCGTGCAGCCGGCGGATCAAGGCTTGCACCGCCGGAAAATCCTCAGCCCGGATTTTCAGATGCAGCGCGATTTCCGCGTCCTCGCGCAATTCGTCCTTCCAGACATAGAGGCTTTGAATGGGAAAAAGCTGCGCGCAGGCGGCGAGGCGCGCCTCCAGCGCCGCCTTGGCGATTTCGCGCGCCTTGGCCTCGCTGGCGACGGTGGTGAGCGCGATGCTGAAGGGGGAGGCCAATCGAGTAGCTCCTGATCCACGACGGCTTGGAACCCGCCGCCGGCTTAGATAGACTCCGCTTATACGGCGGCGGGGAAAGGGATCAAGCATGACGCGAATATCCGACGACGCGAGCCTTCGCGAACGCGAGAAGCTCGACGGACGCATCGCCTTCGTCGCGGCAGCCTTCGCGCTCGCCTACGGCTTCGTCGCCTTGCTGGATCGCGTCGGCGCGCCGCTGGCGCTGGTCGAGGCGGTCGCGCCCTATTTCACCATCCTCGCCTTCGCCGCGCTCGGCGCGCTGCTGCATTCGATGCGCGTGTCGACCTATTACGCGGCGGGCCGCGCCGTGCCGTTCGAATACGCCGGTTTCGCCCTCGCCGCGCTGGTCGCGGGCCTGATGTTGCCCTTCGCGCCGCAATTTTCCGGGCGCTCATGGCTGTTCGGCGTCGCGGGCGGCGTTTTCACTGGCGTCGCGGCGATCGGCTTTTATCTCGGGCCGATGCTGCGCAAGACCGGAGCCGTTTCCTTCTCGGAGCTGCTGGCCGCGCGCTTTCCGAGCGTCGCGACGCGTGTTGGGGTGATCGCGCTGGCTTGCGCCGCGTCGGCGCTGATCGCGCTGGCCGGCGAACAATCGGCGGTCGATGTGCTCGCGGGAGTTTTGGGCGGCGGACGCGGCCTCTCGGCGGTGGTCGTCGGTTGCGCCGTGCTGCTGATCGCCGGGCCGGGCGGGCTGCTCGGGACGATCTGGACCGCCGCCGCGGCCGGCGCCGTCGCCGTCGTGGGTTTTGGCTGGCCGGCGCTGATGTTGGCCTTGCGCGGCGCGCCTCCCTTCGGCGGCGCGGCCGACGCCAGCGGCGACGCCGCCGCCCGGCTCGAGGATTGGGGCGCGCTCGCCAATGCGCCGAGCCCCGGCGCCGGGGTGATCGTCATGCTCGCCGTGACGCTCGGAATCGCCACGCTGGCGCCGCTTCTCGCGCCCGCCATCGCGACCCAAACGCCGGGCCGCGCGCGGCTGGCGGGTTGCGCGGCTTTCGGCTGGACATTTGTCTTCGCCTTTCTGATCGCGGTCGGTTTGGCGGGGGCGACCCTGTCGCTGGCGCGCCAGGGCGTCGGCCAGGCGCCCGAGCGTCTGCCCGATGCGGTCTATGTCGCCAGCGCGCGCGGCCTCGTGACCATTTGCGGCGCCAGGGCGCCCGATCCCGCCAGCGCGCGCCGCGCCTGCGCGGGCAAGAGCGGGTCCACCGGAGCGCCGTTGCGCGCGACGGACTTCCGGGTGAACGGCGCGCTTTTTCTCGCCGCACTGCCGGGGCTCGAGCGCATGGGCGCCGCCGCTTCGGGATTGCTCGCCTCGGCGCAAATCGCCCTGGCGCTGGCTCTGGCCGCCGCCGGCCTGCAAGCCTTCGGCACGGCGCTGGGACACGAGGCGATCTATCGGTTTCGCGGCAACATCGACTTGACCAGCCGCCGGTTGATCACGACGCGGCTCGCGCTGCTGACCGTCGCGGCGGCGGGCGCGGCCGCCAGCGCTTCAGGCGTCTTCGACGCCCGCGCATTGATCGCCTTCGCCCTGGCGCTGTCGGCGGCGGCGATGGCGCCGGTCGCGGCGCTGGCGCCCTGGTCGCGCGCCGACGACCGCGACGCGCTATACGCGCTGCTGGGCGGGCTGTTCGGCATGACGATGGTGATCCTGATCGCCGGAGACCCGCGCGATGGCGACGTGCTCGCCGGCGCCGCGCTCGCCGGCGCGCTGCTTGGCTTTGCCGCCGGCGTGGCGTCGGCCCTGTCGCGACCCGCCGGCTCCGCCCATGGGCGCGCCTTCGTGGCGCGTCTAACGCGGGGCGACGGCGCGGTGATGGAGCCGGAGAAGGGCGCTTGAGGCTGTTACGCTTTGAGCCCTGTGTCGGGATTTGAGCGGGGAGGGCGCGGCCGGACCATCGCCGCGATGTTCGGGAATTACGGAGTTGGCGGAACAGCTCTCTTTTGGCTCTTATCGCGTTGTTTGTT
>PLZT01000221.1 GCA_003152255.1 Methylocystaceae bacterium
CACTCCTACACCGGCGACCAGCCGACGCTCGACACGATGCACAAGGACCTTTATCGCGCCCGCGCGGCGGCGCTGTCGATGATCCCGACCTCGACCGGCGCCGCCAAGGCGGTGGGTCTCGTGCTGCCGGAGCTGAACGGAAGGCTCGACGGCTACGCCATCCGCGTGCCGACCCCCAATGTCTCGGCGGTGGATTTGAAATTTGTCGCCAAGCGCGCGACGACGAAGGAAGAGGTCAACGAAGTCATCAAGGCTGCGGCGGAAGGGCCGCTGAAGGGCGTGCTCGACTACACGACCGAGAAGCTGGTGTCCTGTGACTTCAACCACAACCCGGCCTCCTCGACCTTCCACATGGACCAGACCAAAGTGCTCGACGGCACGCTGGTTTCGATTCTGTCGTGGTATGATAACGAATGGGGCTTTTCGGCACGCATGACGGATACCGCCGTGGCGATCGGGAAGGTGATATAGTCTACTCCATCGGCTTCCGCCCCGGGGGATTCTCATGGGTCGACTGACAATCAGAACACTGCCGGACGAAAAGGCTCAGACCCTGGCGCGCCGCCTCAAGGCGTGTGCGCCAGAGTTGGAGTGTCGGATGTGCGGGAGTCGGGACTTTGGACTCATCGAAGACCCGAACAGCAATGTTCGCACAATTTTGGAGCGACGACCGCTATCCACGGATCCATTGTATCGTTTCAGCAGAAACAATGAGGAGCCGATTTTCCAGAAGCTCGTAACGCTGGTTTGCACGCGCTGCGGCCATCTCGAGCAGTTTGCGGAAGCTGTATTGGATGGCGCAAAGCCCGAAGATTACGGAGACGAAGCGCGCGATGAATAACGTATTCCCGCTCCGACCCGGCGAGCAAAAGGAAGGCTCGGATTCGGGCGATGGCGGCGGCCCGGAGGATCCCATGCTTGAGCAGCGCGTCGGCAGGCCGGAAGAGAAGGTCGATCGCATCGAGGCGATTCTCGTTCGGCTGGAGCCGAAAATCAGCGAAGTCTTGCAAAACACAGCGAAACAATCCGTTGATCTGAACAAATTGCAATTGGATTTCGCCCGGTTCGAAGCGGGTGCCGCGACCAAGGACGATCTTCACCAGGTTCAAGCGGACATCGTGGAAATCAAAGGCCGCTTAACGGGAGTCGACGGCCGCTTAACCGGCATCGACGGGCGCCTGTCCGGCATAAGCGACCGCTTCGCTTCTCTTCCGACCGTCTGGACGATGCTCGGCATCGTCTTCACCACCTGGGCGCTCGGCTCGGGGATTTTGATCTTCGCCATGAACTATTTGAGAAAATGAAATGACCTCCTTCAAAACCCTCGACGACGTAAACGTCAACGGTAAGCGTGTTCTCCTGCGCGTGGATCTCAACGTGCCGATGGAGGAGGGCCGGGTTGCCGACGCGACGCGCATCGAGCGCGTGCTGCCGACGATCCGGGAGATCGCCGACAAAGGCGGGAAGGTGATCCTGCTCGCGCATTTCGGCCGCCCCAAGGGCGCGCCCAACGAGGAAGACTCGCTGCGCCCCGTCGCCGCGGCGGTCGAAAGCCTGCTCGAGCGCCCGGTGGCTTTCGCCAGCGACTGCGTCGGCGCGCCGGCGGCGCAAGCGGTCGCCGCGATGAAGGACGGCGACGTGCTGCTGCTCGAAAACACCCGCTTCCACAAGGGCGAGGAGAAGAACGACCCCGCTTTCGTCGACGAACTCGCGGAGAACGGCGATATTTTCGTCAACGACGCCTTTTCGGCGGCGCATCGCGCTCACGCCTCGACCGAGGGACTAGCGCGCAAGCTGCCGGCCTTCGCCGGCCGCGCCATGCAGGCGGAGCTGGAGGCGCTGAACAAGGCGCTGGGCTCGCCGGAGCGCCCGGTGCTGGCGGTGGTCGGCGGCGCCAAGATTTCAACCAAGCTCGATCTGCTCGGCAATCTCGTCGCCAAGGTGGATTATCTCGTCATCGGCGGCGGCATGGCCAACACCTTTCTCGCCGCGCAAGGCAAGGCGGTCGGCAAGTCCCTGTGCGAGCATGATTTGCTCGACACGGCGCGGGCGATCATGGCCAAGGCCGAGACCGTCGGATGCCGGATCGTGTTGCCGGAGGATGTGACGGTCGCCAAAAAATTCGAGGCCCACGCGCCGGCGGTTTTCGTGACGGTCGATCATGTCGGCGCCGACGATATGATCCTCGACGTTGGCCCCAAGGCCGTCGCCCATGTCGAGAGCCTGCTCGCCAAGACCAAGACGCTGGTCTGGAACGGTCCCTTCGGCGCCTTCGAACTGCCGCCCTTCGACGAGGGCACCAATGCGGTCGCGCAAACGGCCGCGCGGTTGACGCGCGAGGGCAAGCTGCTCTCGGTCGCTGGCGGCGGCGACACGGTGTCGGCGCTCAACCAGGCTGGCGCGGCGGCTGATTTCACTTATGTCTCGACGGCGGGCGGGGCCTTCCTCGAATGGCTGGAGGGCAAGGCGCTTCCTGGCGTCGCGGCGCTCGCGGGGTGAGCCGCCTTACGACCACATCCGCTCTCGCGAATTCGCCGCGCGTGGTCATGTCCAACTGGCCGACCGAGGCGTTTTAGACGCCCGCAAAAAAACTTTCCGCTCAAAAAATAGGCAGGGCCGGCGTCGCCGCGGCTCACGGTCGGCAATTTAGCCCCGTTGGCGCATCGCAACTAAACGGGAGCGCCGCGAAATCCGCGCGCCGCCGGCGCAAGGCCGAAATAGTGTCTCGGCCTTGTCGCCGTTGTCGGAGCTTAGGTATTGAGCTGGCCGGCGACATAGCCGAAGGTGGCGCTGAGCTTGCTGCCGACCGTGGTGAAAGCGACGATCGCGGCGACCGAGATCAAGGATGCGATCAGGCCATATTCGATCGCCGTGGCGCCCGATTCGTCCTTGATGAAGCGCGAGAAGAAGTTAGTCATTACTTAGCTCCGATTGTCCAGGGTCATTTGAGTTCGCCGCCGACAGGTTTTTGCGTCGCCGAAACACCATGCAATTTGATGTAATCCTCTTAATAAGCAGTTGATAAAGCCGAAAGGTCTCTGCTTTTTTTTTAAGGGTTCTTAGCCATGGTCGAAGCACAATTCATAGGCGCCGGATCGGCGACGGGGCGATGGCGAAAGGCGCGATCTTGGAGGCTCGTCGCCGCCCCCATAAAACAAGAGGCGGGGCCGCGGCGCTGGAGGGAGTGTTCGCTGGTGAGGCCGAGGATAGCAGGCCCCGACCCATGCGGCGGCCGTCTCGAGAACGATGGCTTTTGGATAATGTCGCGCATTCAAGACGCGCTCGCGCTGTTCACGCGAATTAGCCGCACTGGCTTGGATTTGCTTAACCCTTGCACATTTCGTGACGGCGGCGCCGAATAATTGGTCCTTCGCGGGGCTCGGCTTCGTGTTATAAGCAAGAAACAGGCCGCGCCGCGGTCGTTATCGCTTCTTGTATGCGTGGGTCGGCTAAATGGCGATTTCCAACAGACTGGTGATGCGGCAGGGCCAGGCCCTGGTGATGACGCCGCAATTGTTGCAGGCGATCAAGCTGCTGCAATTCTCGAATATCGAGCTTTCATCGTTTCTGAGCGACGAATTGGAGCGCAATCCGCTGCTCGAAGCGGATGGCGCCGATTCGATCCCCTCGGAGCGGAGCGTCGCGCTGGAAGGCGAGACGCGCGGCGTCGGCGACGACGCGCCCGAGGCATTCGAGGGGCCGCGCGAAGGCGATTGGGCGGGGGAAGGACTGTCGATCGATACGGCCAGCCTGTCGGCGGAGCTGGGCACGGAAATTTCCAACGCCTTCGAGCCGGAAGGGCCGGGCGTCTCGCCATCGGGGCCCGTCGAAGCTCTGGAAGGGGCGGGGCTTTCCGCCACCTCCTGGAATGGGGCCGCGGGCGGCGGCGGCGCGGACGGTGAGGCGCCTAATCTCGAGGCTTATGTCGCCGCGCAAAAGGGCTTGCACGAATATTTGGCCGACCAACTGGCGCTCTGTTGCGCCGGCGCGCGCCAGCGCTTCATCGGCCGGGCGATCATCGACGCCATCGACGAGACCGGCTATTTGCGCGAATCGGTCGAGGATATCGCGGACCGTCTGGGCGCGTCCGCGGCGGAGACGGCGACGGTTCTCGCCATCGTCCAGACCCTCGATCCGTCCGGCGTCGGCGCGCGCGATCTCGCCGAATGTCTGGCGATCCAATTGCGCGAGCGCGACCGCTTCGATC
>PLZT01000202.1 GCA_003152255.1 Methylocystaceae bacterium
GTTAGATTCGATCCACTAGCGAGATTGGTCATAGCTGTAGCATCGCCGGCGTCCGCTGCCTTACGTAAAAGCCCTGCGGCCTCCATCTCGTTTTTGGCGACACCCCGGCCATTTGCATACATGGCGCCGAGATTGGCCATTGCGCTGGCATTGCCCGCGTCAGCCGCCTTGCGGTAAAGCCGCGCCGCCTCCATGTCGTCCCTGGCTACACCCCGACCGAACGCATACATGTTGCCTAGGTTGAACATGGCCTCGGCGTCACCCGCGTCCGCCGCCTTCCGGTAAAGTCGCAAGGCCTCCCCCTCGTCCTTGGCGGCACCGCGGCCGGACTCATACCCGAAGGCGAGAACGGCCATGGCATGGACATAACCCGCCTCCGCCGCCACGCGGAAAAGCCGCGTGGCCTCCGCATCGTCCTTGGCGACGCCCCGGCCTTCCGCATACATCCAGCCGAGAGCGTCGGAGGCCGCTGCACTGCCGGAGTAAGCAGCGACGCGCAACGGTTTGTGCGCTTCTTCATATTGTTGTGCGGCCATCAGCGCTAAACCATACTGAAAAGAGAGTCGTCTCTCGCCAGGAAAGCTCCGAACAGCTTCCGCGCAAGCCGGAACCGCGCGCGCCGCATCGATCTTCTCAAACGCGACGCCATCGACTCCCACAATCCTGTCCGCGTCCGTCGGGCTAGCCGCCAGACGGTCGCAATCCGTCACCGAAGCGGGTTCGGGGTTTGATTCGACGGGCGGCGTAGCCGCCGCCTCCCGACGCGAAAGCCTTTCGCGCTCGCGCTTGGCGGTTTTGGCCAAGGGGCTTTTCGGATTTTTGGCGACGAAGGCGTCGAGCTTCTCGACCGTCCCCGCCGCCATCGCCTCGTCGAATTCCGTCTGTTGCGTCTCCGCGGCGGGGGTTGGCGTGGACGCCGCGAGGAGTGATGGCGGCGTTATCGCCGTGGGGGTGGTCGGCGATGCGGCGACGGGTAGCGTGTCTGGCTTCGGCGCGGGATTGCTTCCCATGAACAACGCGCCGCCGCCGATGACGGCGATCAAAGCAAGCCCGGCGGCCGCGAAGACCCAATTTGATTTCTTTGCCGCCGGCTCGTTCATTGCCGGTGGCTCCGGTTTCGCGGGCGCAAAAGCAGGGGGCTCGAGTTCTGGCGGCTTCCAGTCGGATAGATCGGCGGCGGGCCGCGCTTCGTCCGCCCTCCCCCGCACAAACTCCGACTCCAGCAACCGCTTCACCGCATCAGCCAGCCGATCAACATGTTGCTCGAAAGGCGGGGTAAAAGCGTCGAGCCAATGCTGCGCGCTGATGAAATATTCCAGCGCCTCGTTCGGCGCGACATTCTCTATGCGGATGGGAACGACCGGCACGCCCTTGTTCACCGCGCGCTCGACCTCGCGCTCGATCTGCGGCGAGCCGTTGGCGTTGCCCGAAAACACCAACACCATCACCCGCGCGCCGTTGATCGCGCCGATGATCGACTGCGCCCAGCCGACGCCCGCCATAACATCGCGCGGGGCCATCCAGACGCGGATGCGGTTTCGCTCAAGCGCGTGACACACCGCGTCGGCGGCGGCTTTGTCCTTATTCGAATAGGAAAGAAAAACATCATGCGCCATGGCGCCGCCCCGGCCGTTTAAATTCTCGCCAGCGCACTCCTATCACCCCCTTGCCCGCGCCTCCAGCGTCGCGGCAAGGTTTTCACCGCATGACGCGCCGGCGCGGTCTATACAATTTTGTGAATTGACCTTGAAGCATATGCGTCGTCTTCGTGACGGACGTTATACAGTCAAGCGACATATATATTACACTTATGCCGCGCCGTTAAAGCAATTCAGCGCGAATTTCGCAACGAAAACTTAAACTTGTCATGATACGACTGCATGAGACCGCCATAATCGTCCCGCTCGGCGCGGCCGCGCCTGCCGGATTTCGCCGATATCCTCGGCTGTCGGCGGGGCCGCGGGCGAAGCCCGTCAGTGGAAACCAAACGGAGACTTACGTCCATGAAGAAATATTTCGTCATTCTCGCGTTGGCGCTCGGCTTCTTCGGGGCCGCGGCCCAGGCGGCGTCGACGCTGGACATCAAGGAAGCCTGGTATGGCGTGAAGGGCACGTCCGAGTGCCACCGCTTCAAAACCCGCTTGTTGCTGTGCAACGACGACGCCTCGTGCAAATTCAGCTGCGACGGCACGAGCGCCTGCGGCGATCCCGCGCCGGGCAAGGAGAAGGTCTGCAACATCGTCTATACTTGCAGCGACAAGCCGGACGCGCGCGTCGAAAAATCCTTCCCCGACTCCAAGACGCCGCAAGAACTGAGCTGCGAGTACCGGCGTTTTTCGCAATCAAACTCCGCCCCGAAATTCCTTGGGGCGGAACGCGCTCAAAAACCCGCTCAAATATGGATCGCGCGGCCATAGGCGGCCAACACGCTTTCGTGCATCGCCTCGGAGACCGTCGGGTGAGGGAAGACGCTGTGCATCAGCTCTTCTTCCGTCGTTTCCAAATTCATCGCGATGACAAAGCCCTGGATCAGTTCCGTCGCCTCGGCGCCGATAATATGGGCCCCTAAAAGCCTGCCGCTTTTTGCATCAAAAATAGTCTTGACCAGCCCTTCGGGTTCGCCGAGCGCGATCGCCTTGCCATTCGCGCTGAGCGGAAAACGGCCGATTTTGAGCTCGAATCCGGCGGCTTTCGCGTCGGCCTCGGTCAGCCCGACCGAGGCGACCTGCGGATGCGCGTAGGTGCACGCGGGAATGGGTGTTTTCGCGCGCGGATGCGCGTTTTTGCGCGCGATCGCCTCGACGCAGGCGACGCCCTCATGCTCGGCCTTATGCGCCAGCATCGGCCCGCCCGCCACGTCGCCGATCGCGAAAATTCCCGCGACATTCGTGGCGCCGGATCCATCCACGGCGATAACGCCGCGCTCGATCTTGACGCCCAGCGCCTCTAGTCCGAATCCCTCGACATTCGCGACGACGCCGGCCGCCGAAAGCAGCCGCTCCGCCTCGATTTTCCGCGTCGCGCCGTCCGCGCCGGTCAGCGTCGCGATCACGCCATCGTCGCGCTTCTCAACCGCCGAGACCTTTGTCCCGTCAAGGATTTCAATGCCTTGGCGCACGAAGCTCTTGCGCGCCAGCGCGGCGATTTCGGCGTCCTCGGAAGGCAAAATTCGCGGCAGGGCCTCGACGAGAGTCACCTCGACACCGAAGGCGCGATAGAAAGACGCGAATTCGACGCCAATCGCCCCCGCGCCGACAATCAGCAATGATTTCGGTAGTTTATCGGGCTTCAGCGCCTCGAAATAGGTCCAGATCAGCCGCCCGTCGGGCTCCATCCCCGGCAACACGCGCGGCCGCGCGCCGGTGGCGACGATGATATTCTTAGCGTTATATACGCCCGCCCCCAGCGCGCCCTTGGGCTTGGGCGCCTGCGGCGTCACGGCGGGTTTTTGGGTCGGCGAAACCTCCACCGCACCGGCGCCTTTCAGCAGCCCCTGCCCAAAAATCACGTCGACTTTGTTTTTCCTAAGCAAAAACTCGACGCCGGCGTTGAGCTTGCCCGCGACCTCGCGCGAGCGGGCGATGATCTTGGCGATGTCGAAGCCGGGCTCAGCCACGGTGAGCCCATAATCGCCGGCGGCGCGCGCGAGGCGATAGACGTCGGCGCTGCGGAGCAACGCCTTGGTCGGGATGCAGCCCCAGTTGAGGCAGATGCCGCCGAGATGCTCGCGCTCGACGACCGCGGTCTTAAGTCCGAGCTGCGCGGCTCTGATCGCCGCGACATAGCCCCCCGGCCCCGCGCCGATCACAATGAGGTCGTAAGGTTCGGGCATGGGCGCCTTCCGCGAGAGGCTGGTCGAAGGTCTCGGTTCTAACCCAAGCCGCACCCCGCGTCAGCCGCGGTCTTTCTCGAGCGCTTCCCTCTCGGCGCGCGACTGCGCCGCCAGCAGCAATTCGGCCTGTTCGCCGACCCGCGTCCAGACCCGGAATCCTTCGAGATCGCCCTTGTCCCGCAGGTCGCCGGCGCGAAGCCGCGCCAGCATCGGCGAGTTCCCGCCGGCGCGCCCCTTGAGCGCGCGGGCGTGCATGTGGATCGCCTCATCGAGGGAGATATCCATCGGATCCATCCGTCACAAACACGCCAAAAGAATGTCTTGGCGGTGACAGACTACGACNNACCACGATGCGGTTGCTGTTGACGCCTTTCGCATTGTTGCGAACGCCCCAGCAATGGCTGGTCTTGGTGAACTCCTGAGCGTTCACGAGGACGAAGAGGCGCGCGAAGGGCAGGCCTTCGACGGCCCGCCAAACAAGGCGCTCCAGCAGCACGCTGCCGCCGCGGACTTCGCCGACCTCGAAGGCGACGTGGCCCCCGGGCGCGACAACGCGCGCGAATTCCACGAAGCACTCGCGCACCATTCGCGACCACGCGACCTCGCCGCGATGCACCGAAATCTTGACAGCGTCGGTGTCGATTCCGGCGAACCAGTTGCGCAGCCAATTGTCGGCGGCGTATTGCACGATATCGAGAAATGGCGGGGATGTGACAATTAGCCGCGCCGAGGCCCCCGCGACAAAAGGCGTATGCGCCGCGTCGCCATCGCCGAAAGTCGCGGGAGGGTGAGGCGGCGGGGGACCGTCCGCCAGCAGCGCGCGCGATTTTTTCAAGATCAGTCTGGCGACATTACGAGGCGGCGGCGTCTGCGAGCGCTTGGCGTTGATCTTGACTTGCGACTCGACCGAAACCGCCTGATTGGGCGGCAGCGTATAGACCGAGAAAAACCCAGGCGAATGGCCGGTGAGCCGGTTGATCGCCACCATTTTGATCCAGTCGTCGACGGGCTCGGAATGCGTCAGCAAAAAGCGCCGCAGCGCGCAAATCTGGCGCAGCGTGTCCTCATGATAAAAGGCCAGAAGATCGCGGCGTTCCAACTCTCCCACGCGCCAGTCGATCTCGCTCAACCGCGCCTCGATGGCGTTCAGCGAAGGCGGCGCGAGGCGCGGCCGCGTCAGCAGCGCGGACAGCGGATTCATGTCGTTGCCGATCGGCCGGCGTCCCATCAGCGCCGCCTGCAACGGCGTCGTGCCGCGCCCCATGAAAGGGTCGTAGACGCCCTCGCCGTGCGCGGTGAGACGCGAGATGAAAAACTCCGGCAGCTGCGGCTTGAAACAGGCGCGATAGCTGATCTCATGCAGCGAATGTGCTTGGCGCTGGCCGGAGGTCCAGAATTCATTGACGAAATAGGGAATGCCGTCCTGCTCGAATTGAATCGTCTTGGCGCCGAAGGCGTTGAAGCCGCGCAGTTCGGCGAGGAAGGCGTGGCTTGATGCAATATCGCCGTCACTGCGAGGAGCCGTAGGGCGTCTGAAGGACGCCCGTCCAATGGACGGGCTATGGTGACGAAGCAATCCAGGAGTCGCGGGCGGCCCCTGGATTGCTTCGCCTTCGGCTCGCAATGACGGCTTTGGCGTGCCTGCGGCGCTAGGTGTTCCGTTGTTTGCCCCGGCGACGTCGTCAGGAGTCATCGTCCAGCCCCCGCGCCCAGCCTTCCTTCGTCTCGCCAATAAAATCCTCGAGCCGCCGCGCCACGATCGCCGCGCGAAGCCCCGCCATCAGCTCCTGATAATAGGCGACGTTGATTTGCGTCAGCAGCATCATGCCGAGAATTTCGCCCGCCTTGAACAGATGATGCAGATAGGCGCGCGAATAGTCTCGCGCCGCGGCGCAGCTCGACTCCGCGTCGAGCGGCGCGGCGTCCTCGGCGTGGCGCGCGTTCATCAGATTGACCTTGCCGAAGCGCGTATAGGCGAGGCCGTGGCGCCCCGCGCGCGTCGGCATCACGCAGTCGAAC
>PLZT01000040.1 GCA_003152255.1 Methylocystaceae bacterium
AAAAATGCCGCGACGCTTGACGTGGACGGCATGAAGATCGCTCAGGCCCAGAGTGAAGAGCACCGAGCATCCGTCAAGCGCCTCGACCCGTTCCGCCATCCGGTCGGTCGTGACGCCGTTCGTCAGATCGTCCATCGCGCAGCCCTTGCCGCCACCCGGTCCCTTCTTGCTTTCTCTGGAAGCGAGACCTTTTCGCGCGCCGCCTCGGAACTGAATGCAGTCCAAAAACTCCGATGTCCCCGCCGACACGTCGTAGACGACGACTTGACCCGCGTTGGCTAAGCCCGCGTCGACTTCCGTCAGGCTGTTTGTCGTGATGGCGATCTTTACATGGCCAGCGCCGTGCATGGCGAGCTCCTGTGCTGTGACGAGACGCGAAGACGCGCGCCGCGAGCTGTTATGTCATCGGGAGTCCGACGATCATTGTCTCCCGCCCGAAGCGGGTGCGGAATTCCGCTGGCAGGGCATGATCGCCCGGCGTGCGCGCGATCCACAGTTCGAGGTCCGCCTGGGGCAAAGCGCCGCGCGTGAGCGCCACAACCGGAATTATGTGAAGCACATCGCGGATCATGACAAAGAAATCGATGGGGAAGCGGGATTTATCCTGATAGCGCTCTCCAATTTCGAAGACGACCTGATCGCCATCGAACGAAAATTTCGGATTGTCGCAATCGAAGCGGAAGTGACGGTTGAAGTCATATTTGCGCCGAAATTGATAGAGAACCCGGTCCTCGTCGGCGAATTTCTTGGTTTCCGCCACAATGTCGAGAAAATACTGCGTGAGCATGGCCTCGACATAAGCATCGCTATAAGGCTGCCGGAACGAGTCGAGGTAATAAAAGACAAAGGACTCAATCAGCCGTAGCCCAACGGGACTGATCCACAGCGACAGAGCGCAGCGGTTGTGGGTGCAATTAAGCTTGACGCTGCCGTTGTGAATCTCCATCTGTCCGTCGCGATGAAGCACGACGGTGCGATAGATCCGTAAAATCCGGAACACTTCCGCGACCAGCTTCTCCGTGACTGATTTTTTTGGAAGGCCAAGATATTTTTGCCAGAGCGGCTTGCCTTCGAGCGACAGATCGCGCGCTTCGAGCGCAATCTCAAGCAGCGAGAAGGCGACAAGCGTGCTCAACGGGTTGGGCGGATGCGACGCCGCGCCGGCGCTTGCTTCTTCGTCGGAAAAGGCAAGTTGCTTCTTCTTGGTGTAGAGTTCGATCTGTCTATATTCGGGCGCCGCCCATTGTCCGCCGAAGCGCTCGCGAAATTCGGCGATCGTGTTCTGATGAAACTTCATGAGCTCCGTCTCCTCGAAAGCCGTTCCGGACCGGGGCTCGCCGAACGAGTAAGCCCCGATCCGCCGCAGCGGCTTCTCGCCGGTCACCAGGTGTTGAGGAGCCATTCCTTGTTCTTGGTGTATTCCATATGCGTGAACAGCGCATTGGCGATGACCTCACCAAGCTCCATGGCGCCCTTGTAGCCCATCGTCGGATGGCGATAGAGACCCGCGCGATCGAAGGTCGGGAAGCCAACGCGCACCATCGGAATATTGTTGTCTATGGCGATGTAGCGGCCTTTCGAGTGTCCCATGATAAGGTCGACCTTGACCTCGCCCCTCACGATTTTGCGCTCCAGATCCCAAAGATCGGCGTTGCAGATCACCTCCATGTCGAAGGGCACGCTCTTCTTGAGTTCGAGAATACGCGGATCGCGCTTGTATTTCGAATTGTCGTCGCCGAGCAGCAACAGCACGGGTTCGAGTTCGACCTCGATACAGAACTGCGCCAGGCCGATGACGAGATCGGGATGACCGAAGATCGCGACCCTCTTGTTGGCGAAGAACATGTGGGCGAGGTCTTGCAGAGCGTCGATGGCTATGCCGCGCTCTCGCACCAGACTTTCCGGAATTTCCTTGCCGGTCAGCTTAGTGATGGCCTGAAGCATTTCGTCGGTGTTCTTGATGCCGTAAGGCGTCGACGACAGGATTTGCGGAACCTCGAAAGTGTCCTCGAGATATTTCGCGGCGCTCGCGCCCTCATAGCGCGCGAGAGCGAGCGACCCCACGGCTCCCGTCGTGCTCTCGATGTCCTCGACCGTCGTCTTTCCGTGATCGACGACTTCCTTGTCGGGCATCATGGGCGTATCGAAATTTTCCGTGTCCATGAGGAAGGTGGCGTCGACCTTCATCTCCGTGACGTAATGCTTCAGTTCAGCGAGATCGCCGGGGTTGATCCAGCCGGTAAAAATATTGAGCTTGCCGTTTGGCGCGACCTTGTCCTTGGCGATCGTCTTAACGATCGAATGGATCGCGACATCATAGCCCGAAACATGGCTGCCCTTGAAACTCGGCGTATGGCAGGGCACGAGATGAATGGTGCGTTCGGGAAAGATCTCCTTCAGCTTCTTATTTAAGACGTTGATCGTCCCTTCGATGTCGTCGCCGATGACTTCTGTCGAGCAGGTCGTGATGATCAGTATAACGCGTAACTCGGGATAGCGGCGCGCCAGCACCTCGACGCCCTGTTCGACGCGGCCCGTGCCGCCGAACACCGCGGATTCCTCGTGCAACGAGGTTGAGGCGATGTCGAAGTTTTCCTTGTAATGCTGCGCAAACAGCAAACGCACGAACATGCTGCAACCCTGACCGCCATGGACCAGCGGAATGCAATCCTTGATGCCGATGCCGGCATATTGCGCGCCGGCTGGCTGGCAATCGAACATTGGGTTGATGACGCCGGCGCGGCTTTTGGAAGTGACGGATACGCCGGTCGGTTTCGGCTTTTGAAGGGTTTCAACGTCGCATGACATGGTGTGTCCTCACATGAGTTTCGCATGGCGCTCGTAAAGGCGGACAAGCGCGTTAGAGGCGTTCGAGGGATGGGCCGCGCCACTATGGCGCGGCCAGGGATTGCATTGAGGTTCAATAAAGGGCGCTTCTATCAACCCG
>PLZT01000465.1 GCA_003152255.1 Methylocystaceae bacterium
TTTTTCTCGCCGCGGCCGTGATATGGCTCAATTGATGACACGCCCTAGTTTCCTTAAAATTCATACGGAACACCTCAAACGCCTCCGATACATCCTTTGAAAATGGTTGATCTGGGCTCAGGGCGATATCGTGTGAAAAAATTGTCTCCCCATCCTTAGTTATGATTAAGGTATAAATTATCATGCTGCCCTCCTGATTTGCGCTAAGCATAGCAAGAAGTCGGGCGCGGCCGAGGCCGCGTCAAGGGGGTCAAATTTCAAACTGAGACACTACCCAAGGGGGTCAAATTTCAAACTGAGACACTACCGAATTTTCGCACGGCCAGCGCGACGCCTTGAGCTTGCGCGCCGCCGCGTGGTTTATCTGGCGACTGTCGACCAATGTTTGGGCGGCGGAATCCATGGCCATCTTGAACCTTCTAGTGGAAAGTACCTATTGCCCCCTTCAAGCCGAATACTAATTCTTATCCCCAGCGATTAGCCCGCCCGCGTCGGCGGATCATTTCTTGCGCCAATGCGATCGACGCAAACAATATCCCTCTTACCGCGCGGCTCAGGCTATTCGCTAGCCACGGGAGGTTAAGGTGAAAGTCGTTCAAATCGAGTTGATGCTAAGCCGCGCGGAGGCGTCAGCTCTTCGAGTTGTGCTGGATGAGTACGTCAAGGCGATCCAATATCTTGAAAGTAACCAACCCCAAAATCTTCCGGAGCATTTCGGTCGGGAAAGAGACGCCGTTATCACAGCCTTGACGGCCGTGGAAAACGCGCTCCAGGAGGCGCCGGCGGTTATTGACGGAATGGGTGAGTTGAGCTGTCGCGGCGAGGTCAAGCCTCGAACTTGGGTCAGCCCCGCTTTCACACTAACCGCGGCGGCGACGGAACTTTGATTGCGTCGGGAAGCTCCGAGACTCGCCCGGCCCTCAAAAGGCGGATGTGTAAATAAACGACATCGGAGTTTTCTGAAACACGCGGAATTGCTGAGAAAATCGGGCGAAATCGCGCTGTTTGCCCTTAAATACAATGGCGCGCCGACATGCGGCGCGCCATTGTAGTCATGTCGCTCGGCCCGGCTAACGGTGTGGGCTCACATGGTGCTCTTGCTCGCCGGGAATTTCCACGCAGTACAAGTTGCCCCTGTAGTCCCTCACCCACTCGCAGGCCACTTTGGTGACGCCATGGGCGAAGCCGTGGCTCGGAGTCGATAGGTAATTCTGACTGTAGGGCGCGGCTTGCACGAAGCCGGAGACCATCATCGGCGCGCCCAGCGCGAATGCCGCCATGATGGATTTGATTTTGCGTTGGGTCATCTGGACCTCCGCGTTCGCTAAAACGCCTGCCCGTCCCCCAGTCCGCTGAAATTAGTTTCGTGTCCCGTGGTTTCAAGTAAGCACATTCACGCGCGCTGTTATAATTCGGCCTCCGCGTGCGAGCATTCGCACGAGCCCGGCGTCGTGCGCGCTTCCGGGAAATCGGCGAGGAAGCAATTCAGCACCAAGGACAAATCGGACGCCAGTTGGCGCGCCCCTAGATCGCGAAAGCGACCGATATCTCCGACGATCATCTCGCGCACGGCTATCGGTCCCCTCTCCAAATTGAACAGGTAACTCGAAAGAAGCCGACAATGTTTCGCGGATGACGGCGCGTTCGGCGGCGTCTCGTCGTGAGTGCGCGCGGAACATTCGATGCATTCTGTCACAGCGCTACCTCCCTTGCCTGGCCAATGAGCCGTGCGCGCCGGCATAATCGAGTTGAATGCTTGCGCAATAAAAATGCGGATGCATATTCCGCATCCGCATTTATTTCCTCCCCAGACTTGGGCCGCTCCGGTTGAATCCGTCGTCGTATCCGCCTGGTTGTCGTCCAAGCCTAAGCCTGTTTCGCCAAATGCTTGTGCGGGATTTCGCGTAATATCTCAACCGCGTACTTTCCCTTAGTATCCTTCTTTCCACCCACGGACCGCGCGTTTGACGCGAGGTGATTCGACGCCCGAATCGGGCCAAAATCGCGCGAAAATTGGACTGCTCTGCGTCCGAGTTTTGACAAAGTTGTGCAACGCAAGAAAACCTCATGCCAAATCCTTGGAAATTCCGACTCATCCAAGAAGCGGCGCCCGTCATTGCGAGCGCGGCGAAGCAATCCAAGAGTCACGGGCGACGCCTGGATTGCTTCGTCGGCATGGCCCGTCGCTCGGGACGGGCGTCCTTTCGGGATCTTATTGTGGAAACTACGTATTGCGCTCGTCAAACTAAAGGCTAATTCTTTCGCCAAACGATTAGCCCAACCGCACCAGCATATTCTTTTTTAACACGAGTCCGATCGATTTAGACCCCTATCCTCTTGCTGCGCGGCTCAGGCTAATCGCCAGTTAGGGGAGCGTGAGATGAAAGTCGTTCAAATCGAAATGATGCTCAGCCGCGCGGAGGCGTTAGCCCTTCGAGCCGTGCTGGATGAGTACGTCAAGGCGATCCAATATCTTGAAAGCAACCAACCGCAAAACCTTCCAGACCATTCCGCTCAGGAAAGAGACGCCGTTATCACAGCCCTGACGGCCGTGGAAAACGCGCTCCAGGAGGCGCCGGGAGTTATCGACCGAATGGGTGAACTGTTGCGCCGAGGCCAGGATCCGACTTGGGCGAGCCCCGCTTTCACGCTAGCCGCGGCGGCGGCGGCGGAACATTGATTGCGTCGGCAAGCTCCGAGACGTCTACACTCGCCCACCTTCCGCGCCCGCGGGCCGCATCGGTCCCGGGTGCGAAGCTGTCCCGGCGGGACAGTGATGAATAGGCTCGCCGAGCATTCATCAACATTTCCCCCACCACGCGCTAACGCTGGGAGAACAGCGCGAAACCCGGCATTTTGCCCTCGCCATGACGCGCCGCGAAATGAGCTTCCCGAAGTGTAAACGCAGGAACACAGCGACCCGTCCCGTGTCGGGAGAGGAACGGAAATGGTGAAGCGCTTTGATCATCTGACAATCGTGGTGCGCGACATCGATCGCGCAAAGGCGTTCTTCTCGGTCCTGGGGTTCAAGGAGGCGATATCCGTGGTGATCGCGGGAGAACCGTTCGCCAGCTACATGGGCGTTCCCGGCATCGAGGCCGAGCATGTCACGCTGGTCCTGGAGAACGTCTCTCCGCGAACCGAGATCCAACTATTGCGCTATCGCCATCCCGATCCTTTGCCTGATCCGCATATCCGCGATCTCAACAAACTCGGCATGAATCACATCTGCTTTGCCGTTGACGACATCGAGGCCGAGATCGCCAAACTGAGAGCGAGCGGATTTGTGACCCGCAACGAGGTCATGGACTTTCACTCGCGTAAGCTGGTCTTCATCGAAGGACCAGAGGGCGTCACCATCGAACTCTCGCAGTGGCGCTGAACCCGAGCTTGATTGGCGGCGACCTTGCCGCGCGCGAACGCCGGGAGAAAAGCGCGAAGATCGGATTTTCGCCCTGTTTTGATCGAGCGTTTCTAATGATGGAAATCCAACGCTTGGTTCCCGCGACATGGATCGACACAAGCAATTGTCATTAGACCGGTTTTGACGCTAAGCTGACCTTCTGAACTCGCCAGCAACCGCCAAAAGATATCCTCCAGGGGTGGACCAGATCATTGGGGGTGGATCACGTCGCCGCCTTGCGAAAAAAGCCGCCGGAAGTCTCTCGGGCGGCTCTATTTCTCTGCAGAGAATTGTTAGTACAGCGACTTCTTGGCGTCGCCCTTCTCGGGAGCCGGCAGCTTGCCTTCCGGAGTCGCCTTGTCGATCGCGATCGGCAGATATTCGGCGAGAAGGTCGCGCGTCTTGTTAATGTCGATGCCGGCGCTTTCGGCCAGTTTTTTGATCTTTTCGATGCCGATCGCCTGACCGACCTCGATGCCGCTGATCGCCTGGTTGCTGCCCGTCGAGATCCAAGAGTCGACCTGGCGCTTGTAAATGCCATTCTGGAAATTCTTCACGACGGCGTCGAGGCCGCCCTCCTTCTCCACATATTGCTGGATAAGGCTCAGTGCTTCAGCGCCGATTACGCCACCCGTGAGAGCTTTCAACCAACTCATTTTCGATTCTCCCATTTGCGACTCTCGTTCGTATAAAAACTCGAGCGTCGGGGCGCCGCAGGAGAAGAAATAGCACCGCTCGCCGGACTCTCAATGGCGAAGGGCCGGGATATTAACAGACATTCACCAGAAGGCCCGTTTATGGCGCATTGCCGACTCCGACAACGTCCCCGCTCGGGGCCTGCAACAGGGTTCCAAGCGTGTGATTTTAGCCACTAGGCGGCTTTCGTGCGTTCGTACCATCCGCGCGAGCGGCGGACGATATGGACGACGGACAGCATGACCGGCACTTCCACGAGGACGCCAACGACCGTCGCCAGCGCCGCGCCGGATTGGAATCCGAAAAGAGCGATGGCGGTCGCCACGGCCAATTCGAAGAAATTGCTTGCCCCGATCAGCGCCGAAGGCCCGGCGACGCACCATTCGACGCCAAGGCGGCGATTGAGCAGATAGGCCAGCCCCGCGTTGAAATACACCTGTATCAGGATCGGAACCGCCAGCAGGGCGATGACCAGCGGCTGACGGATGATTTGTTCGCCTTGCAGGCCGAACAGCAGCACCAGCGTCAGCAACAGCGCCGAAAGCGACAGCGGATTTAGGGCGCGAAGCGTTCGGCCAAGCGCCGCTTGCCCGCCATGCGCGAGCAGCGCGCGTCGCCAAATCTGCGCGGCGATCACCGGCGCGACGATGTAAAGCGCGACCGACAGCAGCAGCGTGTTCCACGGCACGACGATCGAGGAGAGGCCGAGCAACAGCGCGACGATCGGCGCGAAGGCCACGATCATGATGGAGTCATTGAGCGCGACTTGCGACAGCGTGAAATGCGGCTCGCCCTCGACGAGGTTCGACCACACGAACACCATGGCCGTGCAGGGAGCCGCCGCCAGCAGGATCAATCCGGCGATATAGGCGTCGATTTGATCGGCGGGCAGGTATGGCCGGAACAAATGCGCGATGAACAGCCAGCCGAGCAGCGCCATCGAGAAAGGCTTCACCAGCCAGTTGACGCCGACCGTCACGGCGATGCCGCGCCAATGCTCGCCCACTTGCCCAAGCGCCGCGAGGTCGATCTTGAGCAGCATCGGAATGATCATCAGCCAGACCAGCACGGCGACGGGCAAATTGACTTCCGCGACAGTCGCCGCGCCAATCGCGCGGAACACGGCGGGAATCGCCTGCCCAAGCGTGATTCCGGCGATGATGCAGAGCGCGACCCATAGGGTGAGGTAGCGTTCGAATAGATTCATGGCGGGCGCCTTCGCCGTCACGGCGCCTGCTGTCGTCGTCGCTTCGCTCATGACAAATTCTCCAGTTGCGGGGCGTGCGCGGCGCCTTCGAGCGCGCCGATTTCGCGCAGACGATTGGTCAAAGACAGTTTGTCGAGGCTCTCCAACGGCAGCGCCGCGAATTGCGAAACGCGGTCGCGCAAATATCGAAACGCCAGGGCGAAAGCGCGCTCCTTTTCGACATCCGATCCCTCCACCGCCGCGGGGTCTTCGATTCCCCAATGCGCGGTCGCCGGGCTCCCCGGCCAGAAGGGGCAGGCCTCGCCCGCCGCGTTGTCGCAGACCGTGAACACGAAATCCATTTTCGCCGCGTCCGGCGCCGCGAATTCATCCCAGTTCTTCGAGCGCAACCCTTCGACCGGGTATCCGCAAGCCGCGAGCGTTTTCAGCGCGAAGGGGTTGACGACGCCCTTGGGATGACTCCCCGCCGAGAAGGCGTTGAAGCGTCCCGCGCCGTCCTTGCGCAAAATGCTCTCCGCGAGGATCGAGCGGGCGGTGTTGCCGGTGCAGAGAAACAGCACGTTGTAAGCGCGATCAGTCATGACGCGCGCTCTTTCGAGCCGCAACAAGGGGCTGCGGCGGGAAGCTCCGGCTTGGTTGGGCAGCATTCGCCTTGCGGCGCCTTTGGCGTGCAACAGGGCGTCGCTTCCGTAGGCGCGGCGCCGAGCAGCGCGTCACCGCCGTAGACCGTGCTTTCGCCCAAAGTGAGAAACGTCTCCCACCAAAGCCCCTGCGGATCGGTGATCCAGGATTTTTCCGAGTTCGCGTAGCAGCAGGTGGTCTCGCCTTCCTCGATCACCGGTCGTCCCGCATGCTGGAGACGTTCGTACACTTCGCTCAGCTCTTTCTCCGTTTCGACTTGAATGCCGAGGTGCTGCAATCCGCTGTTCGCGCCGCGCTTTGAAATTGCAAAATTGATGCGGGGATCATCGAGCATCCATTTCGCGTAGTCGGGCTTCGAGACAGTCGGCTCGGCGGCGAACAGCGCGTTGTAGAAGCGCACGGAATGCGCGAGATCGTCGACGGCGACGTGGATATGAAGTCGTTTCATGTTTTGATTTTCTCAACTCTGGTTTTGGCGATGGACGAGGCGTCGCGGGAGGCGATCATTTTGCCGCGCCCGAAAGCCCCAACTTCTGCAATTCGACCTCGCGGATTTCCTCGGTGATCGGGTAATAGCCGCCTTTTTCCGTCTGCGTCTGGCCATCCTTGGACAGAATATATTTGATGAACTCGGCGCGCGGCGCGTCGAGCGCTTCGCCTGGTTTTTTGTTCACGTAGATATAGAGATAACGCGCAAGCGGGTATTTGCCGGCAAGCACGGATTCAACGGAAGTGTCGTAGCATTTTCCGCCGAAAAACACCGAGAGCGACACGGCGCGGACGCCGCCCGTCTTGTAGCCGAGACCGGAATATCCGATCGCGAATTTGTCGCCCGCGACGCCCTCGACAACCGCCTCCGAACCGACTTGCAGCTTCACCTCCGGCTTATATTCGCCGCTGTATAAGGCGGTTTGCCTGAAAAACTCGTATGTGCCGGAGATGGTGTTGCGGCCGTAAATCGAGATCGGTTTCGACGCCCAGTCGCCCGTCAAGCCAACATCGCCCCACGTGTCGATGGTTCTGCCGCCGCTGCCCTTGCGCGTTGACGAAAAAATGCGATCCACCTGTTCCATCGTCAGGCATTCGACGGGGTTTTCCTTGTTGACATAGACAGCGAGCGCGTCGACCGCGACGCGGAAACTCGAGACCTTGTAGCCATGTTTCTTCTCGAACGCCTCCAGCTCCGCCGCCGTCATCGGCCGCGACATGGGTCCAAATTGCGACGCGCCGTTGGTGAGCGCGGCCGGGGCCGTTGCCGAGCCCTTGCCCTCGATCTCGAATTTGACGTTCGGATAGCGTTCCTTGAACCCTTTGGCCCACAATTCCATTTCGTTGTTCAACGTATCGGAGCCAACCGATTTGAGTTCGCCCGAGATTCCCTTGACGGGCTGATAGGCGGGAAGAGCCGCATCGAGAGCGAGCGCGGCAGGCGCCGCCAAAATATTCGCGGCAAACGCAACGGCGAGCATTCTAGGCTTCATCGGAAGTCCCCTGTTGAAAGCGGCCAGCAATCTGGACGCCGTTGGTTTGCTGGTAGGTTCGTTCAGCTCGACGAGTTCGCTTTCATGCCGGAACGACTCTCTTCCCGGCGGAGTCGACGACAAGCTCCCCGTCCTCCTTGCGGAATTCGCCTTTCTGCGGCAGCGGCAGAATGTCGAGAACCGCTTCGGACGGCCGGCACAGCTTGACGCCGTTTGGCGCCACGACGATCGGGCGATTGATGAGGATCGGATGCGCCATCATGGCGTCGATCAATTGATCGTCCGTCAGCGCGAGATCGTCCAGCTTCAACTCATCGTACGGCGTTCCCTTTTTACGCAGCAGATCGCGCGCCGAAATCCCCATGCGGCCGATCAGGCTCGTCAGTTCGGCCCGGCTCGGCGGGGTTTTCAGATATTCGATGATGCGTGGCCGGGCACCGCAATTGTAGATGAGGCCGAGCGTGTTGCGCGAGGTGGCGCAGGCGCAGGCCGGATTGTGGTAGATGATGATGTCGATGGCGGCGCTCATGCGTGAGCCTTCGCGCCGTGCGAAGCCCCTTCGGTTTCGCCGATTTCCCGTAGCTTGGCGCTGAGCGCCAGTCTGTCGAGACGCTTGATCGGCAGCGCGTTGAAGATCAGGATGCGGTTGCGCAAATAGCGGTGGGCGAGCACGAAGGCGCGCTCCTTCTCCAAGGCGGTTCCCTCGACGGCGGCGGGGTCTTCAATGCCCCAATGCGCCGTCATCGGCTGACCCGGCCAAACCGGGCAGACTTCGCCGGCGGCGTTGTCGCAGACCGTGAAGACGAAATCGAGTTTGGGCGCGCTCTCGCCGGTGAACTCGTCCCAAGGTTTTGAGCGCATGCCGTCGGTCGGATAGCCTAGGCTTTCGAGAACCTCGATGGCGAGAGGATTGACCGCGCCCTTGGGATGGCTCCCCGCCGAAAAGGCGTTGAAGCGATCGCCGCCGTCCTTTCGCAATATGCTCTCGCCCATGATCGAACGCGCCGAATTGCCGGTGCACAGGAACAGCACATTGTATTTTTTATCGGTCATGGTCTTGCTCCTCCGCGTTGGCGCGACAGGGCGAGATTTCGGCGATCAATGGGGCGCACACGTCGGGACGCCCGCCACAGCAATCCTTGAGCAGGAACGACACCAATTCGCGCAGGAGCGCGAGGTTGGCGCGGTAGATGATCGAGCGGCTACGACGCTCGCCGCTCACGAGACCCGCGCGCGAAAGAATGCTCAGATGCGCCGACATGGTGTTTTGCGGCACGGCCATCAGCCGCGCCAATTCGCCCGCCGGAACGCCGTCCGGCTCGCGCGCCACGAGCAGGCGGAACGTGTCCAGCCGCGTCGTCTGGGCGAGCGCCGCGAAGGCCGCGATGGTTTCTATATCATCCATACATCCAGAATAGTGGATATAAATGACCAACGCAAGACGTAGCGGCGGTCGTCGGCGGATGTTCGCTTTAGCGGGTTTGGAGCGGGTGCGTCTTCCTGCAATTGTTTATGCAGCCGTCCAGGGGCCGCGTGCAAGAGTCGAGACAATCTCCGGTCGAACACTTGGTGGTGCAGGTCGTCGCCTCGGCCCTGCAATCGTCTATGCATTGCTGTCTGAGCCGCTTGGCTTCGGACGCCTCGCAAGAGTCCGCCGCGAACAGCGGCAAGGCCGCGACTAAAATGGCGAGGGCTCGATATCCGGACTTCATCGATTTTCTCCGGTTTGCGCCAGGGATTGCCCCGCGAGGGAACAAGGACGGCTCGGCCTTGTCAAGAACGACAAATGGAGGGATGATCGAACAGCGCTATCCGCGGGATGTCGGATCATTCGCCATGAACGCGTTTGCAAATGCGCGTGGTTAAAAACTTAACCGCCATCATCGACAATCCAACAGCGCCGCCGCTCGTTCCGGGCCAGCAGCTAAAAAAATCGCACGGAGGGGAATTTGTCCGACGAAAACGTCCCGAACGCCGACGACATGAAGCGCGAATCATTGCGCGCGCTTCTTCGTGATGTGACTGCTCAACGAGACAAATTGCTCGCCGAATATGAGGCCATGGCGCTCCAGGTCGACGATTCCGTTCGGGAAATCGACGAGGACATCCTGCAAATCCGGCAATGCGCCGACAAGGCCGAGGCGAGCGAGCGTCGCGCCGAGGAAGAGACCGCGCGCGCCGACGATCTGGCGCGCCAGCTCGATGAGGAACGCCGCAAAAGCGCCGGGATCGCGGACGAATTCGCGCGCTTTCGCCGGGCGGCGGAGCAACGTCAGGCGGCGGCGGAGCGCGCGTTGGCGGAATATCCGTCGGAGGAACATCCACGCGCCATGCTGTGGCGCGCGATTACGCTGATCGCCTGCGATTGCGTCGCCTGGACGCGGGCGAAAATCCCGCCGGACAGCCCGCTGCTGCCCTGGTTCGACCGCGCGATCGAATTCGCGACGAAAGCCGGCCGCCTCGCCTGGAAATGCGCCAACGCCTTCATCGAATGGGCGACCCCGCGCGTCATCGACCTGTGGAAATGGGCGAAGAGCGAAGTCGCGAAGCGCGTGAACAAGGGATAAGGGGCGCGGGGCGCGCCTTCCTTCTCCCACTTGTGGGAGAAGGTGGCCCTTGCGTTAGCAAGGGTCGGATGAGGGTTCTTGGGAGGGGTTCAACCAAGCCGCGGCGCCCCTCATCCGACCCAACTACGTGGGGCTGCCTTCTCCCGCAAGCGGGAGAAGGAAGGCGCCGTCACACCAGCCAATGGCCGAGCACGGCGAGGCAAAAAAACGCGTAGCCGCCCGCGACGACTTCGAGCGCCGCCGACGCCAGCAGGAACTCGCGCGCGCGTCGGCTCGGCGCGACGAAGGCGAAGACGAAGAACGCAAGGCAGAGCAAGGGCGTCGCCAACACGCGCAACAGCGCGAAAAATCCAACGAGCGGCAGGTCGGATTCGTTAAGCCCGCGCGCCAGAAGCGCGAGGATCGGGCCGGTCGCCGCGAAGGCGAGGGAAGCGTTCGAAAACACGCGCCAGAATTTTTCGCTCCGACGCAGATGGCAGAGCGCGAAGGCGGTGGGAGCGAGCGAGAACAGGCCGAACAGCGCCCAGAACGAAAGAAAATCGCCGAAGGCCTGCATTCCTCCCGCGGCCTGAACGAGATCGCTCGGCTCCATCAATGCGACGCCGGCGAAAGCCGCGATCATCGCCGCGACATAGCCCGCCAGAATAAGCGCCAGCTTTGAGAATCTGTTCATGCGAGACTTTCCCGATCGCGCGCCGATGCGGCCGGAAGGTTTGGCGCGCGTCGCGATCCAAACAGAAAGCCGTTGCGATTTTGCTGACTTGAATCGGTAAATCCGATGTCGCCCCGCTGGGCGCGCCTTCCTTCTCCCACTCGTGGGAGAAGGTGTCGCGCCGAAGGCGTGACGGATGAGGGTCCGCGGGAAGTTTCAACCCAGCCGTAACATCCCTCATCCGACCCCACTACGTGGGGCTGCGTTCTCCCGCGAGCGGGAGAAGGATCGCCCCCTGCCCCGCCGGGCTTGCGTTTGTGGTCGCGCGCTGATGCGATATGACCCGGGAAGTTAATTTTCGAGCGCGATTCGGGAGAATATCGTGATCGCAAGGCCGATTATTCCGACGCGCAAGCTGGTCGCGGCCGTCGCTGGAGCCGCCATTTGCGCGGCCGGCGCGGGCCCGGCGCGCGCGCAGGACGCTTTGTCTTCGCTTGCCGCGCAATCCTCCCCGATCGATGCGCCCGACGGCCCGAAGGAGCAATTGCGCCGCGTTGGGATCACGACCGACATTTGGGTCACGCAAATCTATCAGGGGCAGCCCGGCGGCGACGCCAGCAAGACATGGGCTTATGGCGGCAAGGTCGACGGCTTCCTGAAGATCGACGCGGAGAAGCTCGGCCTGTGGTCCGGCCTCCACGTCATCGTGCAATACGAGCATTATTTCGGCGAAAACATAAACAGGGGCGGAATCAAGGTTGAAGTGC
>PLZT01000337.1 GCA_003152255.1 Methylocystaceae bacterium
ACGTTCAAGTCTTCGATCGGGATTGTCGCAACCCTGGCGCCGGCCTTGCGCAGCCCGACGCCGGGGCCTTCCCCGTTTTCGTCCACGAAGATCACGCCGGCCGATTCGAGGGCGGCGCGGATGACGGTCGCCGAGAATCTGGCGCCGCCGGATTTGAGCCGATGACCTCGCTCTTAACGCCTGCCGGACGCCTTGATCGGCGGGCCATCATGATCGAGGCGCATCGCCAGTTCCGGCTCATGCCGCGCCATGGCTGGAGCTTTGGCCGCTACCTATCGTTCGCATGGGCCAAGGCGCGCGAGCAACGGGCGCGCATGACTGCCGCGCCCTATATCTCTATGGTCGCGGCATAGAAGGGGGCAACATGCGCTTAATCCTGATCGACAATAGTTCGGGCTTCATATTCGGCGACACCGCCAACTCTCGCCTCGGCCGCCTCGACGAATGGATCGACAACAACTCCGACGCCATCGGCGACACCGAGCGCCTGTCCCTGTTGGCGGCGCGGCTGCTGGACGACAGCATTGGCGAGCATGGCCGCGAATACGAGTTTGTCAGATACGAGCCGCCCGATACCCGCACTGGCTATTTCATCTATCGCGCCGACATCAACGGCTCGGATGCCCTCCCGGTCGTGACCGACGGACAGAACCAAGAGACGATTGACGCTGTGCACCGCGACTGCCGGTTCGAGGGATTTGTCGAGTGTCGGCGAGGCTGCGTCTGACGCGGCGCCCGCTCTTGCGTCAGCGCTTCGCCTCGCCTATTCTTTAAACAAGCGAACGGTTGCACAACCAGACGCCACGAATGGCCCGACCGCGAATGAACAGGCGGGCCGTTTCTGCGTGGAGCTAATGTTCCTGACGGGTTGGCCGCAAGCGGAACGACACGAACGAATTCCAAGCAAATCGACCGCCGTCGATCGCGAAGTCGCCGTCATCGACATATTCAGCGACGAGCTCGGCCGCCTTGCGCCCTTCGCCGGCAGTCGGCGTCTCCCATATGGCTTCTGGCGCCCGCTCATCATTGGAAAGAGCGAAGATCGCTTGAACCACAACTGGATGTGTTTGCCGGCTCAAGCCCCACTCGCTTGGCGGGGCAAACGTCGAGCAAATTGCATTCCTCATCGTCACCTCCCTCTTGCGAGCGTCTCGCCCGGCGCGAGGCGCCTTGACGGAGAACATAGGGCTATTCACTCAGGCAACAAGTGGCGTCGAAGCCTGCATTCGCCGGATGACCTCTGATTTTGCTGTACAATTTCACCGCTTATGGCATAATTTTCATAGTGTTATGCTTCTTTGAGCGAGGCGGCGATGACGAACCCGGTGGGTGAATCGAATGACGGCGTTCTCCGGCTTGATTTCGATCGTCGCCTGAGGTTGCAATTTCGCGGATCGGTCGTGACCTCCGACGCGGGATTGCTGGCCTACCGCGAACTCGACGACGCGCTCGGGCTGACGGACATGGCCAGCGAGGTCTTGGTCGACGCCCGCACCGGGAAGAATGGGCGGCACGCCTTGGCCGGGTTGTTCCGGCAAGCCGTCTTTGGACGCCTCGCCGGCTATGAGGACGTGAACGACGCCGGGCGGCTTCGGCATGATCCGGCGATGCGCTGGGTCGTCGGTGGGAGGGCTGCACTGTCTGGCGCGGCGTCAGCGAGCCAAATGGGCCGCTTCGAGACGCGCTGGCTCGCGGCCGAAAAGAACCTCACCGCGCTCGCCGATCTTTCAGGTCGATGGATCGACCGCGTCCACAGCCGCCGGCCGCCAAGGGGCATCCTGCTCGATATGGATTCGAGCGTCAGCCCCACCACCCACGGCGAACAGGAAAACAGCTGCTGGAATGGGCATTACGAGTGCACGTGCTATCATCCGCTGTTCTTGTTCAACCAGTTCGGCGATCTGGAGCGCTGTGCGCTGCGTCCCGGCAACGTCCACAGCGCCGACGGCTGGGAGGGCGTGCTCAAGCCCGTCGTGGCGCGCTACAAAGGCCAGATCGCACGCATATACTTCCGCGGCGACGCCGGCTTCGCCAATCCCGACATTTACGACTACCTCGAAGCCGAAGGCGTCAAATACGTCATCCGCCTGCCAGCGAACCGCGTCCTGCAAGAGAGGATCGGCCATCTACTGACGCGCCCCGTGGGACGCCCGCCGCATGAAGTGCGGCGCTTCTATGCGAGCTTCAGCTATCGGGCTGGAAGCTGGACGAGACCGCGTCGCGTCGTTGGCAAGGTCGAATGGCATCCGGGCAAGCTTTACCCTCGCGTCGGGTTCATCGTGACCAATCTGGCGCGGGCCGCCGAGAGCGTGGTCGCCTTCTACAACAAGCGCGGAACCTGCGAACAGTGGATCAAAGAGGGCAAGGGCGCGATCAACTGGACGCGGCTGTCATGCCGCTCCTTCACCGCCAACGCCGTGCGTCTTCAGCTTCACGCGCTGGCTTACAATCTCGGCAATTTCCTGCGAGCCTTAGCGACGCCGGAACCCATGAAGGACTGGTCGCTGACGACGCTCAAAGAGAAGCTGATCAAGATCGGCGCGAAGGTCGTCAGCCATGGCCGTTACGGCAATGGCGCCTATGTCTCGCTGGGTTCGGGGCCGCTGCAGGTCAGCCTCAACACCTCCGCCGGCGTCTATCTGATCGCCGCCGACGCGCAGCCGTCGCCGACGGCGCTCGGCGAGCCGCTTGATTTGTCGCAACCGGCGACGCAGCCGCGCGTGTTCAACGTCGGCTCGCAGGTGTGGGCGCGGGCGATCCAGAGCACCGGGGCGGTGGTCCAGGTGACCACCGGGCTCGCGGGCGCCGAACCCGTCGGATCGGGCTCGTTTGCAAGTCCGGCCCCCATCACGGTCGGCGCATCGGCGACGCAGCTCGTCGCCGCGCGCGGCGGCCCCGCCGGGATCGGCCGCGTCGCGGTCACGATCGCTTGCTTGGCGGCCGTGGCGATTGGGCCTAGAAGCGCGGTGACCTTCGCCGGCGCCGGGCAAATCACGGCCAAAGGCGCGCTGACGCTCAACACGACTTCGGCGGTCTATGGCGTCGTCGCCTCGGGCAGCGCGATCTGCAATCTATGGGAGACGTTCTGATGTTCAAGGCTGCTCTTGTCCTGCTGGCCCTGCTGGCCAGCCTCTCCGGATCGCTCGCCGACAGCCTCGCCACCGGCGACGGCGCGGCCAATATCACCATCGGCTCGACGCCGGTCTCGGGAACGGCCGGGCTGCTGTTTAGCGACGGGACGTATGTGCAATCCCTGCCGGGAACCTACGCGGCGGGCTCTGGTTATATCGGAAATACTTTCACTCTCAGCAATGGCACTTATTTAGCGTTGCAATCCGATGGAAGTAAGAGCACCGCGCCGCTGACCGTTTCGATCACGAGTTCCGCTTATAATTACAACAACCAAGCCGAGTTCTACGCGGTCGCCGGAAACGGCATAAATTACCTCTCCACCTACATCAACAGCGCCGGCGTTTACACTTCGCTTGCGATGATTGCCTCCGGCCATACAAACTACGGTCCTGGTCTAGGGCGGCAAATCCTTCTGCCGACCGTCTATATCCCGTCGATGTTCGCCGGGTGGGGCGATATCATTGGCCCCATCTACCTTTCTCGCGACGGCTTCGCATCCCCTGGGGCGTTCGCGTTTTTGGGGCTCAACGCCGCCGGTGTTGCGACCATTGCCCTCGACGCCCAATACTCGCAGTTCGTGCTTGGCAACATGACTGTCGGCTCGGGGCAGGTTTTCGTCGGCGACACGTTCCTTTCCCGCGCGGCGGCGGCCAACTTGCGCTTTGGCGGCGCCGACGCCGCGTCGCCCGTCGCGCAGACCATCAGCTTCCAAAACGTGCTCGCGGGCACGAGCAACACCGCAGGCGTCAACACGACGTTTCAAGCCTCCGCCGGCACGGGCAACGCGGCGGGCGGAAAATTCCTGTTTCAAACCGCGCTGCCAGGTTCGTCGGGAACGACGCAGAACGGCTTCTCGACCGCGCTGACGATCGACGGCGCCGCCGGCCTGACGGTCGGTAATGGGGGCTCGAGCACCTCGCAGCTTTTCTTCACGCCGAAGAGCGGGGCCGGCGTCGGCCTTGGAATGGCCAACGGCGGCTCGATGCTGCTGGCGTTCAACTCCACCGGCGGCCAAATCGGCGGCGTGTGGGGCAGCGGCTTCGTCGTCCCCAATAACGAGTGCTACGCATTCAGCAATTCGGGCAGCACGGTCACTGGCGGAGGAAGCATCTCGCTCTGCATGGTCTCGACCAGCGTGCTCAACCTCACCGCCGGTTATGCCGGGACAACGGCGGCGTCGCTGGCGGTGACATCGATCATCACGCCTCCGCTGACCTATTCGACGCTGCCAGGCTCGCCGACGGCCGGACAGCGCACATACATTACCGACGCCAACACGACCACACCTTACGCGACAGTCTCGTCCGGTGGCGGCTCGTCGAAAATATCCGTGCTTTACAACGGCTCCAACTGGGTTGTCGATTAAGCACCAACATTCGCGGCATCCCCCGTCACAAAGGCTCCTGCACCATGAAAACAGCATCCGCGATTATCTGGCTCGCCCTCGTCTCCCCCTCGCTGGCTGGGGCTTGCGGCGACACCGTGAGGCTGACCACCGGCGAGACATTTTGCGCCGATAGCGCCAACGTCAAACGGCATCCAGCCTGTAAGACCGATCCAGTCTTGTGCCCTGGCGCCATTCTCGACCCGTGCCTACCGCCAGCCGATCCAAACAGCGCCGCTTGCGCGGTGGCGAAAGCCGTGGCAGCCGACCACGCGGCGATCCTGGCGCAATGCTACTCGCCCGCCGGTCGCCGGACGGATGCGGACGCGGTTTCCAAATGTTCTCAAATCTGGAGGTAATATGCGGTCTACCCAATGATAACACGGAGCCTGTGAAATGAAGATTGCACTCATTACTGCCGCCGCGCTGCTCGCCTTCGCGGGCGCGGCTTTCGCGGAACCCATGAAGCTCACCGTCAATCAGGCGTTCTCGGTCTCGGTCGGGATCGACCAGCTCAACAAGGGCGCGACGCAAATCATCAAGGACGGCGCCAAGGAAACGCAAGCGCAGGTTCCCTTCGCCCTCGGCCCCGGCTTTCGCGTCGCGCTCGCCGTCAACGCATCGCATATCAGCGACGCGATCGGCCCGGCGCAACGAGCGCTCAAGGCGGCGCGCGAGAAGATGGCCCCCGGCGGGGGCGAACCCGACGCCGAGGCGCGCAAGGCGATCGACGCCGAGGCGGAAAAGATCGGCGAGCGCGTCATCGAAATCGACCTGACGCCGATCACTGAAGACCAACTCGCGCTCGACAAGAACCCCGGCATTTCGGCGGCCACGATCCAGGCGTTGTTGCCGATCTTCAAGAAATAACCATGCGCCGACGCGGCGCGGATTTCGTCGAGATTGTCCTCGGCGCGCTGACGCTGATCGGCCTGCCGCTCGCCGCGGCGGCGATCATCCTTCCCGCCGCGCGCGGACGTTCGAACAAGAGGAAGGCGCGCTTAAGATCGGTTCAATGGAGTTCAATGGCGTGCGCGAGGCGGAACTGAAAAATAAATCAATCGGAAAATCAAAAGCCGGTTTCAACGCGCGTTCGAACAGGTCGGCAAGGCGGTCAAACGTGCGCGAGGATTTCGCTACCAAGTGCGCGCGCGTGTGCGCGTGGGAGTTTCAAGAGATGCTTCCCTAAATGCCAGCCGTCATTATTAGCCGGAAATTGCCGGAATTAGTTGAGATTTGATTTTTCCGCACCTGTATCGCGCGGGCGCGCCCGAAGGCATTTTAGATCTGGCTTTGGAAATCTGAAC
>PLZT01000656.1:0-5688 GCA_003152255.1 Methylocystaceae bacterium
AATTCCGCCGTAGCGCCGCCCAGCGCCCCAGCGACAGCCACGCCCACATTGAGCAAAGCCGAGACATTAGGATTGATCGAGAACATTTTTGAACCTTTCAGAGCCGGTCTATGTCGGCGACGAACCGAGGATAGGAATAGACGCAGAATTCGAGGGCGAGGCAGAGGGTAAAAACCCCGTAGTCATTGAAGATCAGATGCACCATTTTCACCTCCATTTGGAACGGTCGCGCCGATCAATCACAACGTCGAAATAGAAGCCTCCCAAACGCGTGTAGACCCACAGGCGACGGCCGACAGACGGTCGAGTGACGTTGAGATCGACCCAAGCGAACGCCATCAAGCGCCACCAGGGCCAGACTTGCGGGCCGTGCTTCGGGCGCAGATCGGGGCGAAGATGCGCGAAACTATGGTGGAATATGACGTGCATATCAGGCCGCCTTCGCGAACGGAGAAACGCGGAACGCGGCGAGCGCCGAGCGCGCGTATTTGATGCGGTCCGACAGCGCGACCACGCCCGCCATTTCGTAGGTTTTCTCGAATGAGCGCGTGGCGTCTTCGACCGTCTTCGCGGCGCGCAGGCCGATCGCCGTGGCTTTGAAGTTGGTCGATAGTTCGAGAATCAGAAAGCCAAGATTGGCCTCATCGGACTCCCAAAAACAGCCGTGCTTTCCGCACCACGCATGGAACGCCAGACGGCGCGGGCCAGTCCACATCGCCCAGCCGTCGCCGCCCTCATTCGCGGGCTTGCCTATTTCGTGCAGGATGACGAGCCCCGCCGACTCGCGGCCGAAGTTGCCGAGCGCGCCGGCCGACTGGAAATCCTCGAGCCCAAAATGGTCCATCAGCACCCGCATGATGCGCGGGCTTTTCACGTCGAATTCAGCCATTTTCCACTCCCAAAAGTTACAAAAAACGCCGCGCGAGTTTTTGGCTCACGCGGCGCAAGGTTCGACCAAGGGGGATTACTTGATCGGGATGGGAAGGGTGGAAAGCGTCACCGGAACCGGCAGGCCGCTGGCGTAAGTCTGCAACTGCGCGGCGCTCACCGGCGCATAAGGCAAGCCCGCGATCGTCGGCGCGGCGAAGGCGTTGAAGTGATAATTCAAGCCGACCGTCACGACATGCTCTTGCGGGCGATACGAGACGAGATAAGTGGACAGCGCGCCCGTGCCGGGAGCATCGCCGTAGGAGAACCCGCCAAAGCTGGCCGTCTGTTTCGCCAGCGAGACGAATTTATATTCGGCCTTGACTGACCAGCCCGAGCCGATCAGCGCCTCGACGCCCGCGCCGAGGTTCCATCCGGCGACGAGCGAAGACGACGCGGCGTTGCCGTAGGTCGCGGCCATAGCCGAGCCGAACGACTGAACGCCGGTATTTTCATGCGCCCAGGCGAGCCCGCCCTTGCCGTAGACCAGCACCCCCGGCGAGACGAGGTAGCCAAGGCGGACGTCAGCCGTGCCGGCATAATTCCAGGCGCGGCCAATCTGGGCCACGGAGGGAGCAACGCCGAGGCCCGGCGTAACGAAGGTCGAGGTTCCCGCAGGCGTCACGTTCGACACCGCGTCGAACTCAGCGCCATAGACGAACGAGCCGGTATGGAAATTGTAACCGAGCGTTCCGCCCGTCAGAAAGCCGTCGGTGTTCGGCTTGACGGTCGCCGGGACGCCGAGGGCGTAGGCNNCCGACCCCGGCGAGGATGCCGCCGTAGCCGCCCGACCAGTAATCGACCGGGGCGACCACCAGGAGGGGCGCGGGAGGGGCCTTCGTTGACGGAAGGTCCGCCGCATTGGCCTGGACGCAGTAGCCGAGGCCGACCAGCGACGCGAACAGCGCCACCGCGATAAACAAGCGAGTTTTCATGATTTGCCCTCAGTTTTTGGGGAGCGAAGCGAGTAGAGCGCGGAGCACTATGCGGCCAAGATCGCGGCGCGCGGGGGCGGTTTCCCGGCTATCCACAACGCTTGAGCGGGAAGTGTTGCAAAAATACATCAGTAGACGCGCGGGGGATATGCGTCAGTGATAAGTCCAACTAGTGCCGTCGCAAAACACCAATTGCCTTGTGGTTCCCGTTGTCGATACCGCTTGGCGATAGGTTGGCGACGCAATGCCATTGCTGATTACCTGAGTTGTCCCAGGATATGCGCTGCAAGTATTGAGTGTCGCGATCGTAACTACATTATAAATATAGCCGCCCGCAACCGACGCATCGAGGTAGAGGAAAGCGCCGGATAAAGCGTTGCCAGTAAGGCTTGGCAATCCTGCAATAGAGACAGACGTTGGCCCTATTGAGAGTGCCTTAACTGTCCCACCCTCAGCGGGATTCGAGGGGTTGGTATTGTATGGGTCGGTGGAGTTTCCGCAACTTCCATTTGGGCTATTTTGATAATAGCCGAAAAACGTAGAATTGTTGCTGTCGTTGCAGTTTAGCACAACGTCAGTATAAGCAGTCCCGCTTTCGTATCCCTCGTAAGTCTCACCGAAATAATAGCTTCCAAGCGACCCTCCCTCTAATATACCAAAACGCAAACTGGTGTTATAAAACGCTCCAATAGAAAGCGACGAGCCCGTGTTGTTGCCTCCAACCCATCGCCCGACTATGGAGCGCTCGCTTCCGAAGCCGTAGTCCCGGCTATTGTCGCAATTTGCGCTTCCGCCACTAGTGCATGACATTTGCATACCGGTCGGCCAGCCGACCTCATAGACATTATGGCTCTCCCCGGACGCCCGCCGCTTAAACGCGGCGGGGATCAACCACATCTTCCCACTGCCGGCAGTGTGGGTTTTCGTGGCGAGAACCGTCGCGTCCATATAGGCGTTGGTCATAGTGAGCGTTTGAGCGCCTAAAGAGCCGAGCGTCGTCAAAACGGTCGTGCCATAGGGGAATGCGTCAGACCAAATCAGGTCGCCCGGAACCCATAGATATGGACCTCCCGTCGTGGTGACGGTAGTGCTACCGGTGGTCGTCGTCACCGTCGAGGCCTTGGCGGCCGGTAGGCGGAAAAGATACGCGGATTCGTAAACGGGCGTCGTGGTAACGGCGAATCCCGTCGCGAGAGTTACCGTCGCTCCACTGACCGAGGCTAGATAGGCGCCGGGCGGCGTCGCCAATGCGACATCGGTTTTGGTTCCGCCCAGCATAATTACGCCGTCACCGGCGGCGAAAAATGGGACCGTTAGGTTTGTCACAGCAAAGGAAGTAACGGCTGGGATCACCGTGATACCGGACGTGATCGGCCCTGCACTCGAAAATATCCCCAGGGAAATAATCGAACACCCGCGAACATCGGAGGTCGAGCCCCAGTCCTCGATTACGCCATCGACACCCGCCGCGAAAACAAGATGGACATTATCGGCGCGGAAACCACCGCCGCCGCAGTCGATGTTAAGACCGAAGTTGGCAAGATCAAGCGGTGACGAGAAGTAATATTCCACGCCGCCAACCGTATTTGGCGAATTGAGGGAGTAAAGCCCACTCGGATTTGTCGCCATCCAAGCCACGGATAGAGGGCCGTTATCAGTTCCGCCCGCCGTGAAGATGGCGCGCAAGTCAAAGGACGGATACGCGGAGCCGCCCGTAGGGCAGGTAATTGGCCCCAGAACGCCGCTCGCAAATCCGGCGCAGCCCGTTCCGGCCCCGTTCAAAACAATGTCGCCGACCCCGAAAGTTTGCGGGGAAGACCAAGAATTCGCGTGCGCGGGATTGAGCAGCAAATTGACGGGTCCCGTCGTCGGGCTGACTGTCAATGAGCCGTTGGAACTGCCGACCGATGCAACCGGGCTGCCGGAGCCGCCAGAGCTGGGCGTCCAAGCTCCGGTTAAAAGATTCGCCGTGCCGATTTGGATGAGACAAGTCCCATTTTTCATCAGGCAGACGGGCGCCGCCGACGGCGACGCGCGATTGACGCCCCACGTCAGAGACGTAAAGACCTGGCCCGAGGCGGGAGCCGAGCAAGCCAGCAGCGCGCCCGCGACCAGCAGCCGCAGGAATTGAACGATTTTCATGTGTAGCCTCAGTAGGTGAAGGTCGCGGCCTGCGCGAAAAGCGTGTTCATTTGCGCCGTGGTGTAGGCCAGCGTCGATTGGATGAACGCGGCGGCTGGCCCGGTGGACGTGAGCAGCGGCCCCGTCATGTAAGCGGACGAGGCGACGTTGTTCGCGGCGGGCGTCGCCTCATCGACCGTTTCAAGGACGCCTTGCGCCAACAGCGCTTGGCGCATTTGGTCGCGCGTGACCACGGCGGCGGCCGACGCGGGCGGGAAATTGACGGTTTGCGGAGTGTAGGTCATGCGCGCGCGGCCTTATGTTTTGATGAAAGCGTTATAATAGCCGGCCGGATCGAAGGTTGCTTCGTTCGGGAGGTTGAATGTCGTCACGCCGTCGCCTGCCCCGTAGATCACGCCCGTCACCGCGAACAGCGCCGCGTAAGTAGTCCGCGACACGGCCGCCCCGTTGCATTGTAGATAACCAGGGGGAGGGCCGGAGCTTGTCGCGGCAAGAATAACCATCCCGCTGATAATCGGGTAATTGGCGGGGATCGCCGCGATGGCCGCAGCTATCGCCGCCGTGACGGTCGCCGGGACGGTAGAAGGATTATCGACATATTCCTTCGTCGCGGCATCGGTCGCGGCGATCGGGTCCGCCATGCCGACGATGCGATTCGCCCCCATTGGAAAGTTGGCTTCCATCGCCCCACGCCCGAGGCGGTCGAGCGAATTCGTCAGTTCGCCCGCGAAATCGCTATTTTGGCCGTTGTATGCGAGGCTTGAGATTGGCCCACCGGGGACCGCCGCGTCGCCGGGCGGAAGGGTGTATTGGCCGCTCGAATTTCTTGCCACAGGGGAGCCTCGAATGTTGCTTAAGGGGATTGTTTGCTCAGTCGTGCTTATCGCCATCTTGAAGTTGATGGCGGTCGGCTTGAACGGCGTTTTCGCGGATTATGGTTTCGCTGTAGGCATGGCGGTTTGTGCCGTCAGTTGCCTAGCCTTACTCGCCTGGGGTTGGCTTTGGGACCGGAGTGAAGCGCGCCATTCGCAAGCAGAGCAGCCGCCAGAGCCGCCCTATTCCCGAACGATTGACCTTTGACCGCGTTCGCGCCGCTTCGCGTTTCGCTGGCGCGTAGAGCCCGGACATAGGCGTCGCGCTGGGGGCCGCTCGACGAGAGAATTCGCGCGACCTCCGGGTAGCTTTTCGTCACGTCGCCGAGCACTTTATCAATCGCGCCGCCGCCAAATTTGTCGATCCCCTTCGAGATCGCATGGCCGATCGTCGAAACCGTCCCGACGCGGAAGGGCGCCATTTCCTTTATGGCTTGCGTGCGCGGCGACGTTTCCGACCCGCTTATTATTTTTTGTGACGTGTCCGCGAATTTACGTTCGCGCTCGACGGCGTTGACGAAGTTCTGTTTCGGCTGTTCCCCGAACACATGGCCCAGCGTATCGCGGTTAAAATCACCTTCGCCGCCGACGATATATTTTCCGGCCGTTATATCGTTCGCGGTATGGCGGATTTTGCCTTCCATCGCGCCCCGAAGGCCCATCGCGTGCGCCGCCCGCTCGCCGGGTTGCATTGCCGCGCGCTCGCCGGCTACCCGATCGGGCCAAGGGGCATCGGCACGCAGCAGCTTGGAGCCAGACGCCACCGCCTCGCCGCGCTTCGCTAGGGCCGCGCTGGCCGCGTTCGCCTCCGC
>PLZT01000656.1:5706-6388 GCA_003152255.1 Methylocystaceae bacterium
GACGGCGCTACGGTCGAGCCGTCGCGCCCGGTAAACCGCGCCCGATATTCCGCCGCCGACATGCGGTCGCCGTTCGGATTTGTCCGCGCATCGTTTGCCGCATTCGATACGAGGGCGTCGGCGTCCGGGTTCGGCGCGTGCAGCATATCGTGCACGCGCGTCAGCGCCTTGTGAATATCCGTCCCAGGGGCCGACTCGCTAATCAGGCCGTTCACCCGATCAATGACCGGCTGCACGTCCACCGGAGGCGGGGCCGGATGCGCGAGGCTTTGCCCGAGGGCGGCGCCATAATTCGCGCTATCGACCGTGGAGCGATGGTCCGCAATGTCCTGTTGCGCCTGTATGGGCTCGACAGCCGTCCCAAAATTGTCGTTAACGTCCGAGGTAAGCCGACCCGTCGTCGCCGCCTCGCGCTTGCGGAGCGCCGCCGCCAGGATGTTTTGCGCTTCCTCTGAGTTGCCGGCCGCGCCCTGCCCCTTGCGAAGCATCGAAGGGGCCGTATCCAAAAGCATGGCGTCAGGGCCGAGCGTCGCGGCTTGCGATTCCACCGCGCCCGGCTCGGAAGCCCGCAACGCCTTCGCCAGGATACGGCCGGCCGGCTTGGATATGTCGGGGCCGAAATCGCCCAGCGAGTCAACGAGCGCCGAATAGCCCTTGCCGATGGCCGCGCCCACCGGAGCGA
>PLZT01000450.1 GCA_003152255.1 Methylocystaceae bacterium
TTCCCGCCGTTGGTATAAGAGCCGCCAACATGAAGTTTTTTGGTGGCCAGTCCAGCTCACAGGATGGTCACCATATGGTCACCAAAAACACCGCCGGCTCGGGCAAATCTGGCGGAGCCATGTTAATATCTATATTTTTCATATAGTTATGTGGTGCCGCAAGAGGGATTCGAACCCCCGACCCCATCATTACGAATAATGCGCTCTACCGACCGAGCTATTGCGGCGAGTCTTGCGCCATGGCGCGTGGCTTCTACGTTTCCCTTGCCAAACCAATCTGTTAGCCGCCTTTTGTCCATATTGTCCGACTCATCTTACGGACCTGAAAATGGGTGATCAAGCACCGGATTCGGTCCGTCGCTGTGACAGCGGCAAAGTCAGCTATCCCCTGCCCTTCTGAATGCCCAGGGGCGGTCAAATATTCCTTTCGGGCTTGGTCCGTTGACGAAAGCGAGCCTACCAAAAGGACTCGCCCGAACATTTCGCCATATCCAGCCTTCGCAAACTGATGCAAAAATCTCTGAGGCCACCCCAAAGTCGCCCGGTTGAACAGTTCCCCCCATGGCCGGGCAGAGATGGCCTCATTCATAGGCCATCCAATCGCGACCCCGCCCAATATGGAGTGCATGCGGTCGATTGTGTGGGAGATTCCGTTTCCTGATGGGGGCATGTTTCGTGCGAAACATGCCCCCGCCGGTTGCTAGTTTTGGTATTTATATCGATGTGTTGGGCGACTTCATTGGTGAGGTCGCAATTGTGCGCGTATTCACAGTTTAAGGGCTTCGCCGCCATCGCGCTGGCAGAGCCAGCGCTCCACCGCCGCCCGTTCGAAGAAGTTTCGCCGGCCCAACTTTATTGGGCGCGGAAATTCATTTCCAGGATCGTTCATCCACCTCTCAATTGAGCGCTTGGAAACGTCGAGTTCGAGCGCAAGCTTTACGGCGCTGACAAGGCGCAGGGGGTTCTGATTCGCGGACATAGGACACCATCCCGTCGGCGCGAGCCGACAGCTAAAGGGGTGGTGCCGCTTTGAGGATGCGGGCCAAAGCTCGCAGTGCCTATTGAACAAATTGGGTGACTTGGGGTGCGGCGTATTGGCCCACCTATAGGAGCGCCGCCACGCGACGTCAAGCGAAAACAAGCGACACAGCCGCGAATACGCTTTAGTTAGCTTGGAATTGTGCAACTACGCTCGACTAATACTTTGGACGTCTTTGCGATGAATTGGTTTTTACGACTATGCGGAGGGCGGTCGTAGCGGCCTGAAGGCGTCACAAGGCAGGGGAATCGGGCGAAGGATTTAAGCTGCGACGAGGCTTGCAAGTAAGTCGTCGTCCCAGCCTGCGGTTTTGCGCTTTAGGCGTTGGGAATCCTTGCCGCGCTGCTCGCCGAGCAATGCATTCCGCGCGACAACAGTCCAAAAAGAGGAAGCCGGACGCCTAATCAAATGCGATTTCCCTTCAGCTTGACGACTTTCACCTCGCCGCTGCCGGTGACGACGCGCTCGATGTGGTTCGCCCAGCGCTCCAAGGCGGCGCGCTTCTCGGGTTCGAACTGATGACGCTGATAAATCCCGGCGACGCCGGCGAAAGAGCCGCTGATGTGGTTCACGATCCGCTCGATGACCGGCAGTTGCACGTCGATGCTCGCCAGACCGGACACGACGCTGCGCCGAATATCGTGAACCACCCAAGGGGCAATTGGCTCGCCGCCGTTCAGCGCCGCCATCGCCGCGTCCAGCCGACGCTTGGCGCGAGTGAAACCGCTTATCGCGGTCGCGCCTGTCATGGTAAAAATCAGATCGCTGTCGCCGATGCGCGGCAGACTCTCCAGAATTTCGACGGCTTGTGCCGGCAATGGAATCGTGTGCGCGCGCTTGTTCTTGACGCGCGAAAGCGGCAGGCTCCAAAGCCCGGCGCCAAGATCGATCTCGGACCAGTGCCCTTCGGAAATTTCGGATTTGCGTTGGCCGGTGAGGATCAACAGCTTCACGACTGGCTCGAACGGCCAGCCGAGCCTCTCGCTGGCTTTCCAGAGGAGGGCGAGTTCGCGGTCGTCGAGCGTGCGGTCGCGGCTCGTTTCCTGCGACGGTCGGCTCATTCCGTCGCACGGGTTTTTCTCGATGATCCCGCGCGACATCGCCCAGCGGCACAATTTGCGCAGATGCGCGTAAATCCGGTTCGCCAGCACCGGCGCGGGTCGGTCGGCGATGCGGTCAAGCAGCGCATGAATGTCGGCGCGAGTGATTTCACTTAAGCGGCGCCCGCGCCATGGCGCGACAATTTCCCTTTCCAGGAAGTGCGCCGCCTCGCGCCATGAGCGGTTCGATGGCTTGTGATGGCGTTCGACGAAGCTCGCGACCACGGTCTCGATGTCGTCGTGCTTGACCGTCGCCTTCTCGCGCTCTGCTTGGCGCACGACGGCGATCTGCGCCGCCTTGGCGGCGCGCTTTTGCTGCGCCGGGTCGAACCCGTCGTCGCGCAGATAGCGCGCCTCACGCGCCCGCTTGCGCGCCTCGGCGAGGCTCACCGGGCCGAGGGTCAGCTTTCTCGATTTGTTTTGGAATCTGTAGCGCCAGACGAAGGTGCGGGCACCGCTTGGCCAGACGACGGCGTAAAGCCCGGCTTCGGCGTCGTCCTTGACCTCATAGGGCGCGGTGCCCGGCGCCAACGCTTCGAGTCGTTTGACTGTCAGACCGGTGGATTTGCCCATGACACTGGCTCCAAAAGGTGAGCGTTAGAGGTAAGCGCCTGCGGCTGGCTGACCGTGTCGGGCGCTGTCTGCTTATGTCGTCATAGGATTGCTGAATACAAGGTAATTACTGGTCTTACGAGCGATTTAATGTCGGGGGCCGTCGGGCGCTGTCGAGGGTCGGCGTGTGTTCGAGAGACATTGGAACGGCGACCTGCTGGCGAAAATTTTCGGCTTCGCCTTTATCCTGGTCGGGATCGTCGGCTTCATCCCCAATCCGCTCATCTCGGAAACGGGCTTCTTCCAGGTGAACGAGGCGCATAATCTCGTCCATATCGTCACTGGCCTCCTGTTTCTGGGCGGCGCCTATTTCGACGCGCCGGTGTGGACGATTCGCGCAATCGCGGTGCTTTACACGATCGTTGCGATTGCCGGCTTCGCGATCCCCGACAATATGCTGTTCGGCGCCGTCGCGATGAACATGGCCGACCGCTGGCTCCATGCCGCGTTCGCGGCGGTCCTGCTGCTGGTCGGATTCATGGCGCCCGCGCATGAGCCAATGCGCCAGGCGCGTCAATAGCCGTCGCCCGAGCGAGACCGCTGACGATGGCATAATCCGACACGGGGACGAGGCCGAACGCGAAGACGGCCTCGCCCCGCTGTTCACGCCGCCGCGTCGGTGTCGAGAATCCGAACGCCGCGAAAGCGCGCGGCCGGCGCGCCGTGCGAGACCGGGGCGAGCTGCATCGGCTCCGCCTTGCCGCAGGTGAAGACGCCGTGAAGCTCATATGTCGAGGCGTCGCCGAGGCCGTCGAGCCCGCGCCAAAAATCCAGCGTGCGGCCCTGATAGGCGGCCCCCTGAACCATCTCGCCGAGCGCGCCGTTCTTGATCTCGAAGAATAGCTGGCCGCCGAACTGAAAATTGTCGCGCTGCTGGTCGATGCTCCAGCTTCCGGCGCCGACGATGTAAAGCCCGTCCTCGACGCCTGAGATGAGATCGCCCAGCGAGCAGCGCTCCGGATTGGGCGCCAGCGAAATATTGGGCATGCGCTGAATCGGAAAGGCGCGGGGGCTGTCGGCGTAGGCGCAACCGTTGGAGCGCGGCAGGCCAATGAGATGCGCCTGCCCCAGCGCCATCTGGAAATTCTCGAACACGCCCTTTTCGATGATGGCGAAATCGGCCGAAGACGCGGGCGCGCCGTCGTCGTCGTAGCCGATGGTGGCGAGCCCGCCTTCCTGCGCGCGGTCGGCCCGTATCGTCATCAATTCGGAGCCAAAGCGCAGACCGCCGAGCATGGCGGGCTTGACGAAGGTCGTGCCGGCGAAATTCGCCTCCCAGCCGAGCGAGCGGTCAAGTTCGGTGGCGTGTCCGACCGTCTCGTGGATGGTTAGGAACAAATTGCTAGGGGCGATCACCACATCGCGCAGACCGGCGCTAACGGGCTTCGCGCGCAGCTTTCGCCGGGCTTCCTCGGCGCCCCGCCGCGCCTCCTCGACCAAGCCGCAACCCGCGGCGTAATCCCAGCCCGCGCCGCGCGCCGGCGCGAGGCTGTCGCGCGTCGCGAAGCGCCCGGACGCCTTGTCGACCGCGGTGATTGTGAATCGCGGCTCCACGCGCGTGCGCGTCTGCGCGATGCGCGCGCCATTGCCGCTGGCGAAAAGGCGCTCTTCGCGCGCCGCCAGAAATGTCGAGCGACAGAAATCGACCCCGGCGTCGCGGGCGGCGGCGTTCACGGACAGCAGAAAATCGGCCTTGTCGGCGACCGAAACCTCGAAAGGATCGATCCCGAGCGGCGTCTCCCAGCGCGCCTCCACGCCCGGAAGCGTTTCCACGACAATTTCGCGCGGCTGGATTGGTTTGACGGCCCGCGCATTGGCGAGCGCCGTCTCCACGCCCGCCAGAATCGCGGCGCGCGAAAAAGTCGAGGCGCCGTAAAATCCCCAGCAGCCGTCGCGCAGCACGCGCAGGCCAAAGCCGGCGTCGGCGCTCTCCCCGACATCCTCCAGCCGGTCTTCGCGCGCCCGCAGAAACTCGCGCCGCGTTTCGCCGAGCCTGATGTCGACGTAATCGGCGCCGGCTCTTCGGGCCGCGTCGATCGCGAGGTCGGCAAGGTCGAACAACCCCTCTTTGTCGAGCGCCAGGGCGCCGGGCGCGGTTTCGGTTTTTTTGCGCTCGCCCAAGCTCGTGGCTCCTGTCTCGCGCGCGAAGAATCCCGGTCGATTTTCGCGGCCGCCCCGCTTAAACCATACTCCCGATCGCGTCTCGCGATCCACCCGCGAGGATAGGCTCTTGTCCATATATGATTTCAAGGCGCAGCGTCTGTTCGTCGAAGCGCCGCTTCATATCGGCGCGCGCGTCGTTCCGACGCCGGCCGCGCGGAACTATCTCTTGAACGTGCTGCGCCTGCGCGCGGACGATCCGATGCTGTTGTTCAACGGCCGCGACGGAGAATGGCGGGCGCGGATCGAAATGACCTCTCGCAAAGAGGCGGCGCTCGTCGTCCAGGAACAAACGCGCGCGCAAAGCTCGGCCGGCGATCTCGACTACGCCTTCGCGCCGCTCAAGCAGGCGCGCCTCGATTATATGGTTCAGAAGGCAGCGGAGATGGGCGTCGCGCGGCTGATCCCCGTGCTCACGCGGCGCACCCAGGTTCGGCGCGTGAACCTGGAGCGCCTGCGCGCAAATGTGATCGAGGCCGCCGAACAATGCGGCTTGCTGAACGCGCCAGAGATTGTCGAAGCGCGCGATATCGCGGACTGGCTGGCGTCGCTGCCCGCCGGGCGGCTGCTGATCTTCTGCGACGAAGACGCCGAGGTCGCCGATCCCATCGCGATTTTGCGGCGGGCGACGGCGGTTGGCGAACCAAGGCCCGGCGCGTCCGCGACGCTGTTGATCGGGCCGGAGGGCGGTTTCGACGAGGCCGAGCGCGAGAAAATTCTTCGCAAACCCAATGTGTTGCGGCTGTCGCTGGGGCCGCGCATCCTGCGCGCCGACACGGCCGCCGTCGCGGCCCTTGCGCTCGTCCAGTCGGTTCTGGGAGATTGGTCGTGAACATCGGGCGGGGCGACACGATGCTGCCACGATGTTTGCGTCTATTGCCACCAGCGACGAAGCGGCCGGGGGAAGCGCAAGTTCCGCCTCCGGCGTAAAAGTGGTCGCCAGCGTATGCGTTAACTTCCGGGCGAAGTTCCTCGGCTTTAAGGGAATGTTCGCCGCATCGTGGAACGTTTTCGAGGGCTGGTTATCGCGCCATCCCGTCCACGAGAATCACAAGGTCGACGCGCGCATGAACATTTATTCCCGGCGTACTTGCTTGCCGCGAACGAGGGAGGCCCGGGGCCTCCTGGCGATTGCGGGGCCCCTGGGGGTCGCCGCGCTCGTCATTTGCGCGCCGGCTCACGCCGAGAGTCCGGGCGCCGCGACCGGTGATCGATGCGCCCGACTGGGCGCTGATTTCGTGGCGATTTCAGGCGCGCAGCGTTGCGTGCGAGTCGGCGGGCATGTGCGCGCCGAAGCGCCGCGCACCGATGTTCCGCGCGTCGCCGCCCCCCGCCAGGCCCTCCCCGCGCCAAACGGTTACGCGGCGGCCGTGTCGGACGGACCGCGTCCCATCTCGGACATTTTCCACATCCGCCCGGGCTCCGCCTCCGACGGCTCGGGCCTCTATCGACGCTAGGGTTGCGTCGCTCCGATTGAAGACTTTAGATGCGAGTCTGAAGGCTCGCGGTCCGACCGCCCGCCTTGGACCGCGTGCCCAGGGGCTCGCATTTTCAAGCCCCGGCAAACAGAACGAGCGACCGTTTTCCGACGCACTTTAAAGCGCGCATTCCTCGAAAGCCGGTTCGACCGATTTCCGCCAGCGGCCGTGGAAGGCCTCGAGCCGTTGCGCCGCGAGCGTCTGGCCGCTTTGCGCGATGGCCTCCAGCGGCTCCAAATAAATCGTCTCGTCCGCGCCGGCGGAGTCCCGTCGCGCGCGCCGCGTCAGCCCCGCGCGGGCGAGAGCCAGCATATCCAGCGCGATTTCGCGCGTGGAGCGGCCATGGATTGAAGCCTCCAGCCCCCTGAACGGAACTTCGTCGCGTAGATTTTGACGCTCGATGGCGCTCCAGCCGCGAATCAATTGCTCAGCGCCGTCGAGCGCCGCGCCGTCGTAAAACAGCCCGGCGAACAGCGCCGGCAGCGCCGTGATGTGAGCGCGCGGGCCGGCGTCGGCGCCGCGCATTTCGAGATAGGTTTTCAGCCGCACTTCCGGGAAAATCGTCGAGAGATGATTGGCCCAATCGGCGATTGTCGCGCGCTCGCCCGGCAGTTGTGGGAGCTTCCCGGCCAGAAGATCGCGAAAGCTCGCGCCGGCGACATCGTGATAAATCTCGCCGCGCTTAACGAAATACATCGGCGCGTCGAGCGCATAATCGACATAGCGCTCGAAGCCCATGCCGTCCTCGAAGGCGAAGGGCAGCATGCCCGTGCGGTCGGGATCGGTGTCGCGCCAGATGTTCGAACGCTGCGACAGCGCGCCGGTCGGCTTGCCGTCGAGAAAGGGCGAATTGGCGAACAGCGCCGTGACGATCGGCTGAAGGGCGAGGCCAACGCGCATCTTGCGCACCATGTCGGATTCGCTGGTGAAGTCGAGGTTGACCTGAATGGTCGCGGTGCGAAACATCATGTCGAGGCCGAGCGACCCCACCTTGGGCATATAGGCCGACATGATCCCATAGCGCTGCTTGGGCATGGCCGGCGTTTGCGCGCGCGACCATTTCGGACTGGCGCCGAGATCGAGAAAACCAATCCCGAGCGGCGCGGCGATGCGCTCCAGCGCGGCAAAATGCGCGTCGCGCTCGACCCTGGTCGCGTGAACGTCATCGAGCGGCGCGCCGGAGAGCTCGAACTGCCCGCCCGGCTCCAGCGAAATCGCGCCGCCGCCCTCGGCGTCAAAAAGCCCGATCAAGGCGTCGCGGTCGAAGATCGGCGTCCAGCCCTGCGCCGCCCGCAGACCCTCGATCAGCGCGCGAACGCCGCCGGGCTCATAGGGAACGGGCGCGTGGTTCGCGTTGTAAAACGGGATTTTTTCGTGTTCCGTTCCGACGCGCAGGGGGCTTCCCGCGGGTTTGACGCCGGCCTCGATCCAGGCGACGAGTTCGCGCCGCGACGAAATCGGCGTTGTGTCGTTAGCGTCGCGAGCCATTCTTCGCTTTCGTGCCAAAGTGCGGTTGGGTGGTCGGCGCACGCGCCGAAGGGACAGGCGCCCCGATTGCCGCAAAAGCCTCCCGCGCGCAAGCCCACGCAGTTTTCGCGCCAGACGGCCTAAACGCCTCGCCGCGTGATTTCCCTTGTTTCTTTTTGCGCCGCAACCATAATCGCGGGAGATCGAGCGCGGCGAGCAGGCGGCGCGGCGACCTCTGAAAGGACAACGTTTTGGTGGAATCAGCGACGCGCATTCACATCACCCGTAAGTCCGTCTACTTCACCCGCAAATCCGTCGAATCCATCATCGCCGCCAATAACGCCGAGCGTCATGGCTTGAAGCGCACGCTGGGCTGGGCGTCGCTGTTGGCGCTTGGAATCGGCGGGATCATCGGCGCCGGCATTTTCGTGCTCACCGGCACGGTCGCCGCCAATGTCGCGGGGCCGGGGGTGATGGTTTCGTTCCTGTTGTCGGGAATCGCCTGCGCCTTTGTCGCTTTGTGCTACGCCGAACTCGCCTCGCTGATTCCCGTGTCGGGCAGCACTTACACTTATACTTATGCAACGCTCGGCGAGATTTTCGCCTGGATCATCGGCTGGGATCTGGTGCTCGAATATGGCGCCGGCGCCGCGACGGTCGCCGTCGGTTGGTCCGGCTATTTCAACAAGGTTCTGCAAGGCTTCGGCGTCAATCTCCCGCCGGAACTGACGCACGCCCTTTTCGCCGGGACGGCGCACGCCGGCGAGACGGCGCCGCACGGGTTGTTCAATGTGCCCGCCGCCGGCGTCATCCTGATGCTGACGGCTCTGCTGGCGCGCGGCACGCAGGAAAGCGCGGCCTTCAACAACGTCATCGTCGTGATCAAGGTCGCCGTGGTGCTGGCCGTCATAATTTTCGGCGCGCCTTATGTCGAACTTTCCAACTGGACGCCGCTGGCGCCCGAAAACTCCGGCGAGGCGCATTTTTTCCGCTGGGCGTGGGAACGACTGACGAATTTCGGCGGCGCGCATGTCGAGCCGGATTTCAACTGGGATTTCAGCTGGTTCGGCCATTACGGCTGGACCGGCGCGCTGCGCGGCGCGGCGCTGGTCTTCTTCGCCTATATCGGTTTCGACGGCGTATCGACCGCCGCTCAGGAAGCCCGGCTGCCGCAGCGCGACGTGCCCGTCGGCATTCTGGGTTCGCTCATCATCTGCACGGTGCTCTATATCGGGGTCTCGGCGGTCGCGACCGGCATCGTCTCCTATAAGCAACTCGGCGTGCCCGATCCGATCGCGCTCGCGATGGACCACACCGGCCTGCCTTTCATCACCTGGATCGTGAAGTTCGGCGCCCTCGCCGGGCTCACGACGGCGATGCTGACGCTGCTGTTCGGCCAAACGCGCGTGTTCTACGCGATGGCGCAAGACGGCTTGCTGCCGCCGGTCTTCGCGAGATTGCACGACAGATATCGCACGCCGGCGATCAGCCAATGGCTGGTCGGCGCGCTGACCGCCCTGACGGCGGGCCTGTTTCCCATCGACATCCTCGACGAGATGGTCAGCATCGGCACGCTCGCCGCCTTCGCGCTGGTGTGCTACGCCGTGCTGCATCTGCGCCGCCACAGCCCGCTCATCGTCCGCCCGTTCCGCGCGCCGGGAATTCCCTGGCTGCCCGTTCTCGGCATTTTGTCCTGCCTCGCGCTGATGGCGGCGCTGCCGGGCGAGACCTGGCTCCGCCTCGTCGTCTGGATGGCGATTGGGCTGGTTATTTACTTCCTCTANNTTCAGCCCCTGCCCTTGATAATTGGACAGACCCGCTGCGCCATAGAGCGCCCGCGGCGGCTCGGCCATCGGCTCGTAGACCAATCGTCCGATGAATTGTCCGTCTTCGAGGATAAAGGGCACTTCGCGGCTGCGCACCTCCAGCACGGCGCGGCTGGCGGGCTCCCCTTGCGCGCCAGCGCCAAAGCCCGGATCGAAAAAGCCCGCGTAATGCACGCGAAACTCGCCGATGGCGGCGTCCATCGGGGCCATTTCGGCGGCGAGATCGGCCGGGATGCAAAGCCTCTCTTGAGAGGCGAGAATATAGAAATCGCCGGGATCGAGAATAAGCCGACGGTCCGCGCGCGCCGGCAGCACGTCCCAGAAATCAGCGACGCTGTATCCGCCGACGCGATCGACGTCGATCACATCGGTGTGCTTTTGCGCGCGATAGCCGACGACGCCGGCGTGCAACTGGCCCGAGAGATCGACGCGAAGAACCACGCCGTCGCGTAGATTCAAGGGGCCGTCCACGAGTTTCGCCCGCGCGTGAATTGTCGCCAGTTCGGCGTCGGAGAGCGCGAAACTCGTCTGTTGCGGCGCGAGAGGATCGTGCTGGCGAAAACGCAACTGATTGAGACGCGAGCCGGCGCGCGCGCGCACCGAAAAACTGCGCGGCGAGACTTCGGCGAAGAGCGGGCCTTCATAGCCCGGCTCGGCGAGATCGAAACGCTCGCCGCGATCGGTGATGAGCCGTGTAAAAATATCGAGCCGACCCGTCGAGCTCTTGGGGTTGGCCGCGCCCGACAAATCCTTGGGCAGAGCGAGCCGCTCCATCAGCGGAACGACGTAAAAACATCCGCGCTCCAAAACGGCGCCGTCGCCTTCGAGCGAAATCTCGTCGGATTTTAGTTCGCGCAGCAGTTCCCCGACGGTGCGATCCCGGCCGGGCAGAAAGCTCGCGCGCACGCGAAAGGCCTTGGCTCCAAGCCGAAGATCGAGGCTCGCCGGCTGAATCTGATCCGGCCCCAAGGGTGCGCTGGCGTTGACCAAACCGGCCTCGACCAGCGCGGCGATCTGGCGGCTGGAAAGGACGCCCTCGCGCCGCGCCGCCCCGCCGGGTTCCGGCAGACCTGCCTCGCTCATCTCGTGCAATTCCTTACATATGCGAGCGCGATCCGGCGCGCTCCTGGCGGCGCCGTTCCTAGCACGAAAAAACCGGGGACGCGCGACCCGGCCCGAAGCGTTGGGCCATCCGGCGTTCAGGCCCGATGTCGTAGGGATTTGCGCGGATAGAACCTTTGCGCCTCGGCGCCCTGTGGCGTTCTGGCTCTGCGTTGCGCGCCGTAGGGCGACATCGGCATGAGGTCCGGATCCATCTCGTCGGCGACGTCCATGTTATCCGAGGCCTCCCGCTGGCGCGCGCGATCGAGGAAATCGTGCCCCGCCCAGGTGAGCCCCTTGAAACGCAGTCCGGTGGTGGGTTCGATCGTCACGACATCGATGAAACCGGCGTTGCGGAGCAAGGAGAAGTGAAACTTGATTTGATCGAGACCATAGCCGGGAACGGCGATCTCTTCCGCCCCCCGCTTGAGAAGCACTCCGGAGCCCACGGCAACGGGCATATCTTCCAGCAACAGGAGCATTTCGAGGATCAAATTCATGTCTCGTCTCATAACGCCCCTTACGCCTTCCGTTGATTAAACGCGCGCACGATGGGCCCGAGCTTTTTCCCATCGGGCGGAAACGCTTGTAAAAATACGCAGGATTTATTTCGAAATAATTTAGCGAGTTGCTTGGAAAATGAAGGTGGTAAATGGAGTTGCGCGACGCGGCTGTCCCGCGCGCTCGCCAATGCATGCGCCGGCGCACGACGCGAAGCTTCGATTCGCGGCATGGGTTGTCGAAACGTCCGTGAGAGCGAGCGACAAAAGGGAGAAACTCATGTCCATCGTCGCCATCCGACGCGCCGCCGCGGTCGCGTTCGCCGTCGTTTGCGCGGCGAGCCTCGCGCGCGAAGCCAGGGCTCAATCCACCCCGCCGCGTCAGGAAACGCTGCCCCAGCTCACGAGATTCTGTCCGTCCTGGGCCGAGGCGCACGAGCGCACCTTGGCGAGCCTCAACAATGGCCGCCCCGTATATCCCGTTCACTGGAAAGGATGCGTTTGGTTGAAGAAGGGCGAGCGGGTCGAAGTTGTCGAGAGCGACGATTCGTCGACCGAGATCATTTACAAGGGCAAGCATTGGTTCGCGGACGATCCGCTTTTCTAACGCCCCGCGCCCACGAAGCGCCCCCTACCCCGCCTTGGTCACCAGCAGAAAGCCGATATTGCGCTCGGATTCCTCGAAATAGCGCATCGCGCCAATCCCGGANNTTGACGAGGCGCTTGCCCGCGCGCTCGTCGACGTAATCGAACAGGCCGGCGGTGTAGACGAGATCGAAGTCGCTTAAATCGTAACGCCCGACGATCAGCCTCGCGATCGAACCCTGCATGGTTTTCAGCGCCGTCGAGCCGGTGGTCGCTTCCGCCTCGGCCAGCGAGCGGGCGTCCTGGTCGAAGGCGACGACCTCCTCCACCACGCCCGCGCGCACGGCGTGCGAGAACAGGAGTTCGCGCACATGGCCGCTGGCCACGGAGAGGACGCGCGCATGGCGCCGCTCGATGCAAACACGGTCGATCATCTCGGCGATGACGTGCATGCGGCGGCGGACCGCGCGCGGCGCATGCGTGTTCGTGGTGTAGTTGTGAATCCAGCGCCCCACCGGCGTCGCATCGGCGAGTTCATGCTCGGCGTGGGTCATGCCGTACATGTAGTCGATCAGCACGGCGTCGCCGGCATGTCCGCGCGGCTTCTGGAACGAGCGCCGTGTAAAAGGGTCTTGATGCAGGAACTCGCGCACGGGATGGGCGATGCAGTCCTCCCTGGCGAAAGCGCTCCACGCGGCGCCCAAGAGCGCGTGGCGCGACGCCTTGCAGGCGTGGTCGACGAGCGGCATGGCCTCGAGCCAGCGGCCTTGCGCGAAATGCTCCGCCGCCTCGTCGAGATTGCGCAGCGCCGCGACCTTAACGGCGCGGTCGTCGCCGCTCGCGAAACCGGCGCGACGGGGGAGCGGGCGCTTAGGCCAGATTTCGGGGATGGCGGCGCCCGGCGCGGTGTCGGCGATCAGAAACGGGCGCGGCGGCAGCGAATTCATGCGTCGATCACCCAATACGCCCTGATGTTTTGCGGAATTCAAGGCTAACGATCACGGTCCGGTTTAGCAAGGCGCGCCGGAGCACATCGCCCGCGCGTTCAGCGCGTCGCCGCGGCTTCAATCCGGCTCAACTCTCCAAGACAGCCGCGCTGGCGGCGCGCAGCAAATCCTCAACCGTTGGATCGGAAAACAAATCGCCCGAAGGCTCCAACCTCACGATCGGATCGCGCGTGCAGGCGCGCAGGCAATCGCGCGTCGTGACTTCGACGCGCGCGGCGGCGTCGGGGTTGGCGGCGAGTTCTTCGCGCAGCGCCGCCAGCAAGGCCCGGCCTCGTCCCTCCGCGTCGCAACGCGGCCCGACGCAGACCAGAAGCCGACGGGCGTGGGGCGAAGGCTCGGCCTCCGGCCCCGTGGGAAAGGTGTCTGAAACTCCGCTCACGACGGCGACTTCGCCAGCATATAGCCGACGCCGCGCACCGGGACGGTCGGCGCGCCGGTCCACTCGTCGTTCAAATGTTCGCGCGAGCACCGGAGAGGCTCGACGAGCAGTCCGGCGCGTTCGAATTCGTCTTCCACCACGAGAATGCGCATGAGGGCCGCCGCTCCAGCAGTCGCCGCGACGTGGAACGAATATCGATCGATCTCCGCCGCTTGACCTCACGTATTAAGCTGACCGGCGACAAATTTGAAGGTGGCGCTCAATTTGGTGCCAACCGTGGTGAAGGCGGAAATGGCGGCGATCGACACCAAAGAGGCGATCAGACCATATTCGACCGCCGTCGCGCCCCGCTCGTCCGCCCAAAAAATTCCCAGCAGCTTCAACATGACTATACAACCTCTTCATGCTTTCACACACTGAACCGATGTACGCGGCTCATACAATCGACATTACCGCGCGCCAATTACAGTCAGGTTAATATCCTCGTATAAATTTGACCGCATCCCGATAGATCGCCGTAAACATCCTGGCAACCCCCGTGTAAGTTTTTCCTAACGATCGAAACCATGATGTTGCACTGATAGCTACGCTATTATACTATGATAACTTATGCTTTAACTTGTGAGCTCTAAGTTATTTGCCAATTTTTTATATATTCGGCAATTCGGCGAGAATCCGGGCTTATTGTTAACAATACAACGCGGCCTATTGGGTTTGGCGCGAAACAAACATTATTTGTTCGAGGGGCGCCGCAGTGAAGTCTGCGCGTATTAGCGACGTTGGCGCTTCGCCGCCAGTCCCGCATGCGCCCCTCTCGCCGCGTTAAAATCGCGCGAAATCTCGCTTCGCCACGGCGGCTACGTCATATAGTTTGCATGTACATGCGTCCGAGCCCTCGCTCGCCGCGCGGGAAATCAGGAACGTGACTGCTGGGAAGAGAGGCGTGCTCGGATGGGAAACGGCGATGACAACAGCCCCTTGGCCCTGTTCAAGGCGTTGCGGGAAGCCTTTGGCGAGACGATTCGCGAGCGGCGGGGGCGTCCCGATCTCGTAAAGGAGTTATCGGTCCAGGCGTTCGACAGCTTCGACGGCAATGTCGCGATCCAGATCGAGGAGATGCCCGCGCTCGCCTGCCATCAGGGATGCGCCGCCTGCTGCGATCTGCGTGTCGCCGCGACGGCTCCCGAAATTTTGCTGATCGCGCAATATGTCGTCGCGACCAGGCCTGCTTTCTTCAGGATCGGCTTGGATCTCGCGCGACGCGTCGCGCGGGACGCCGCGACCACCAGCGGCCTCGACGACGAGCAGCGCCTCGCGTTGCGCCAGCCCTGTCCCTTTATCGAGAACGGCCTTTGCCTCGTCTATCGCACGCGTCCGCTCGCATGCCGCGGCCACGCCTCCTTCGATAAGGCCGCCTGCGCCGAGGCCGTGGTCGAGATGGACCGCGAGGCGCTTGTCTCCATGCCGCATTTTTTGGTTCGCTGCGTCGTGCAGAACGCGCTGTTGGCTTCGCTGCGCGATTCTGGCCTCGCTTGGGGGCTGTATGAACTCAATAGCGCGCTTAACCTCGCTCTCATGAACCCTGGCGCCGAGGCGGCGTGGCGCGCCGGCGGCGATCCTCTCGCAAGCGCTTCGATCGCCGACGCCGACGCGCGCGAGATGGCCGCGACATTCGACGCCATAAAATTTGGGTGAGATGGGCGGACTCGCGCTCCGCGCCCACGGCCGCGCTAACGGAGAGGGAGCGACGCGCGGGATTTTTCAACTTGCCCCGCGAGCTGGCGCGGCGTCATAATTGTCGATATGTAAATCAGCTATATGATTTCTCGCATGCCTTTGACGCGATCGGCGGCGGTCGGCTTCGCACGGCCCCTTGCTTGCATAGGCTACGGGGTTCTCGCGTTGGCGGACCATCCGATCCCGCCGATCGCGGTTGGGGGCGGGCCGGAGCGTTCCCTCGGGCGCCCGCGCATGAGCGGGAAAGGCCGCGCCCAAGGGGAGGCCATGCAAACGAGGGCTCGGCGATGCGCATCGGCGTCTTTTGCACCTACGAAAACCATGAGCGCGACTTCGCCCGCTGTTTCGACTTGCAGACGCGCTACGTCCAACACGCGGAAGCGCTCGGCATAGACGAAGCCTGGGTCGCCGAACATCATTTCGACCCGGACGCCGTGAGCCCGTCGATCTTGACATTGCTCGCCTATCTCGCGGGAGTCACGAGCCGCATAAGACTCGGCTCGGCGGCGGTGCTGATCGCCTTTCGCAATCCCATTCAAGTCGCGGAAGATGTCGCGACGATCGACATTCTCTCCAAGGGGCGGTTCGATTTCGGCGTCGCCAAGGGCGGTCCCTTCGCGCTTCAAAACAAGCATTTTCTTTCGGGAGCGGATCACTCCCGAGACATGACGCTGGAGGCGCTGGGGCTGGTCAATCGGCTGCTCTATCAGGACCATGTGAGCTTCACCGGCGAATATTATCAGGCGAGCGACGTCACGATAACGCCAAAGCCCCTGCAAAGGCCGATCCCGACCTATCTCGCGACGACGACGCCGGGCGCGATCCGCTATGCCGCGCGCAACGATCTCGGCGTCATGGCCGCGCCGCCGTACCCGCTGTCGCGCGTGCTCGAAATCATCGAAACTTATCGCAAGGCGGGTGGACCCGGAGCCGATCCTCGCCTAACGCTGGCCAGATTTTTCTATACCGCCCCGACGCGTGAAGAAGCCTTGGCGGAAGCGGTTCCGTTCATTCGGCGCTTCGCCGAGCGCATCGGCGGCATTTTCCGCGCGCAGGCGGGGTCGCCGAACGTTCCCTTCGACGAGGCGGCGATCTTCGAGCATTCGCTGATTGGAAGTTTCGACGAAATCGACGAAAAAATCGTGGAGTTGCATCGGCGCACGGGGTTGCGCTCCTTGCTGTTGAAGCCGGCGTCGCTGGACGCCGACAAAAACTTTCGCGCGCTCGACGATTTCGCGCGGCTCATCCGCCCACGCCTGCCGGTCGCCGAAGCCGCGCCGAAAGCTTTGGAGGCGGCGCGATGATCGACATCGCCGTGAATCGGATCGCGCGGACGTTACTTCATTCCGCGTTCAAAAACCCGCGTTGGCGCAGCAGTGGCTCCACCGTGGGCATGCGGCCGCGAAACGCGGTGTAGGCGTCCCGCGCATCTTGGCCGCCGCCGGCCGCGTAAATGTGCTCGCGCAGCTTTCCCGCCACCTCTCGCGCGAAGGGATCGCCGGCTTCCTTGAAGGCTTCGAAGGCGTCGGCGTCGAGCACCTGGGCCCAAAGGTAGCTGTAATAGCCGGACGAATAGCCATCTCCCGAGAAGATATGGGAGAAATGCGGCGCGCGGTGGCGCATGATGATGTCCGCGGGCATGTCGATGCGCGCGAGGCTCGCGCGCTCGAGCTCGCCGACATCTATCTCGCCCTCCTGGTCGCGCTCGTGCAGATCGAGATCGACGAAGGCCGAGGCGCAGAACTCCACCGTCGCGAATCCCTGATTGAAATTGCGCGCGGCGACGATGCGCGCCACCATGTCCTCCGGCAAGGCTTCGCCCGTTTGGGCATGGAGCGCGAAACGGCGCAGCACGCAGGGCTCCAGCAGCCAATGCTCATAAAGCTGCGAGGGAAGCTCGACGAAATCGCGCGCGACATTCGTGCCCGCGACGCGCGGATAAATTACGTCGGACAACATGCCATGCAGCGCATGGCCGAACTCGTGGAACAATGTGTGCGCGTCGTCGAGGCTGATCAATTGCGGCGCGCCGGCCGCGCCTTTCGCGAAATTCATCACATTGACGACGATGGGACGAATGTCGCCGGCAAGTTTTTCCTGGCCGCGGAACTCTGACATCCAGGCGCCGCCGCGCTTGGAGGGCCGCGCGAAGTAATCGCCAAGAAACAGCGCGACATGTTCGGCCCGCTCGTTCAAGACTTCGAACGCGCGCACCTCCGGATGATAAAGATCGAGCCCGTATTGCTCGACAAAGCGCAGCCCGAAGAGACGCTCGGCCACATGGAAGGCGGCGGCGATCATCTTGTCGAGCTGGAAGTAAGGCGCGACCTCGGCCTGATCGAGATCGTAACGCTCCTTGCGCGCGCGCTCGGCGTAATAGCGCCAGTCGGCGGCGGTGAGCTGGAAATTCGCGCCTGCTTTTTCGATAGCCGCCTGCAGCGCGGCGCGCTCGTTCCGCGCTTGTTCGAGCGCCGCCGCCCAAACCTCATCGAGAAGAGCGCGCACCGCCTCGGGCGTTTTCGCCATCGTGTCGTCGAGCTTGTAGGCGGCGAAATTCTCGTAGCCGAGCAGTCGCGCGCGTTCGTGGCGCAGTTGCAGGATTTCAGCGATAATGGCGCGATTGTCCGTCTCTCCGCCGTTTTCGCCCCTGCTCGCCCAAGCGTTGAACGCCGCCTCGCGCAGATCGCGCCGCGCCGACCCTTGCAGGAACGCCTCGACCGAGGAACGCGAGAGCGAGACGCCATATTTGCCGCTGGCGCCGCGCTCAGTGGCAAGGGCGGCGGCGGAGGCGCGAAAGCTTTCCGAGAGCCCGTCAAGCGCGTCTTCATCCAGCAGCAGCAGAAAGGAGGATTCGTCGGCCAGCACATTTTGCGAAAAAGCGGCGCCAAGCCGCGCGAGCCGTTCGACGATGGCCGTCATGCGCGCGCGCTGATCGCCTTCGAGCCGCGCGCCGGCGCGTAAGAAGTCACTGTGGGTGAGCTCCAGCACGCGCGATTGCTCGGGCGTTAGTCCGAGCGCCCCGCGCCGCGCATATAGCGCGTCGATCCGGGCGAACAGCGCCGCGTTCATCGACGTCTCGCTGGCGTGCCGCGCAAGCACGCCCGAGATTTCGCGCTCGATTTCCTCCAGCTCGGGCGTCGAATCGGTCCCGCAAAGATTCCAGAACACCGCGCCGACCTGCCGCGACAGGCGTCCCGAATCTTCGAGAGCGGCGATGGTGTTGTCGAAATCCGGCGCCGCCGGGTTTTGCGCGATGCGGTCTATCTCGGCGCGATGTTCCGCCAGCGCCTCTTCGAACGCGGGCCGGTAATGAGCGGCGGCGACGGCTCCAAAGGGCGGCAGCCCATAGGGCCCGAGCCACTGGGCGAGCAGCGGATTCTGATTTTGCAGCATGGTGGAATTCCTGACAGAAGACGAGTTGCGCGAAAGATTAAGGATTTGCGCGCGCGGGCGCCAGCGGGAGGATGCTACGCCGCCGCCCTCCCCGCCCCCTCGCCAAGCGCCTCACCGCAAGAGCTGCTG
>PLZT01000142.1 GCA_003152255.1 Methylocystaceae bacterium
CAGCGTGGTGCGGCGCGACCACCCGGATTCTTTGCTTGGCGGCAACGATATACGAAATACCGCATTCCAGCCCATCGATCAAGAAAATGTGCCGCGCCCGCTGCGGGACTATCAGGTTGGCTCCGTTCGCCAAACGTATGAGCAAATACGGTTCGGCAAGCGGCGCGTCGTGCTGCAACTGCCGACCGGCGCGGGTAAGACCCGCCTCGCCGCCGAGATCATCAAACACGCGCTGTCGCGCAGCAAGCGCGTCGCGTTCGTGGTTCCCTACCTCGGCTTGGTCGATCAGACATGCGCTGCGTTCGGCTCTGACGGGCTTCTCGACATCGGCGTGGTGCAGGCCGCGCATCCTTNNCGTCGGGACTTTCGGCCCGATGTCGATGTCGTCATCATCGACGAGTGCCATCGTCGGAACAGCCATGTTCAAAAGTGGTTAGCGGACGGCGATGAAACGTTTATCGGGCTTTCCGCGACGCCGTGGGCGAAGGGCATGGCGTTGCATTGGGACTCGCTCGTCCGTCCGATCAGCATGAGCGATCTAATCGACCAGGGACACCTCGTCCCGTTTCGCGTCTTTGCGCCATCGAAGCCGGACTNNAACTTGATTATGTCGAAGGCGATCTTTCCGGAGCGGTGTGTGACCCGGTGCTCGTCGCGGATGTAGTGTCGACCTGGTGCGCGCGCGCCGAGGGAAGGTCTACCGTCGTCTTCGCGGTCGATTGCGGCCATGCGCATGTGCTGCGCGCCGAGTTCGAAAAGGCGGGTGTTTCGGTCGGCTATATCGACGCCAAAACGCCAAGGATCGATCGCGCGGAACTGGTCAAGCGCCTCGAATCCGGCGACATCAAAGTGATCGTCAATATCGATGTTCTCACCGCCGGCTTCGATTGTCCGACGGTCTCGTGCATTGTTATGGCGCGGCCGACACGCTCGGAAATTCGCTACGTGCAAGCCATCGGGCGCGGCCTTCGTCCCGCGCCGGGTAAGACCGATTGCCTGATCCTCGACCATAGCGACACGACCGAGCGGCTCGGTTTTGTGACCAATATTGCCTATGACAATCTCGACGACGGGACCGAGCGCGGAAAATCCGCCGCCAGCGAAAAGGTCGAGGCGCTCCCCAAAAAATGTCCGGCCTGCTCCTATCTGAAACCGCCGATGATCTCGACCTGCCCGGCCTGCGGCTTCATGCCGGAGGTGCGCCGCGTCATCGAATGCGTTGACGGTGATCTCGTCGAGGTGACGAGCGCAGTCAATAATCGCGGCCTCGTGAAGTTTTCCTGGCTTAGCGACGATGAGTTGCTTGGTCAGTTAAAGTATTATGCCGACGAGCGAGAGTATAAACCGGGGTGGGCAACGGCGAAGTTCAAAGTGCTGCGGAACCGCTGGCCTCCGCGCCATATCGCGCCCGGACTGATGCAGCCGCCGGCCAGTGAACTTCGAGGATAGATTCGGTCGGAGGCGATCCGCTTCGCCAAATCCAACGGGAGGCGCGCCCGTGCTTGAGCGCACCCCTCTCTCTGATCGCTGCCGTGGTCGCTGGCGCGACATTCTGGCGCGGCTCGGGGCCGTCGACGCGCGGCTGCTCGATGGCAAGCATCACCCTTGCCCATGGTGCAGAGGCAAGGACCGCTGGCGCTTCACGGATCGAAACGGCGACGGCGTGTTCATTTGCAATCAATGTGGAGCTGGCGACGGCGCCGAGATTGTCATGCGCTCGCTCGGTCTGGATTTTAAATCCGCTGCGGATCCCATCGAGGGGGTTCTCGGCGACGCGCAAGTCAAGGCAAAACCCGAGCGATCCGACAGCGACAATCGCGCCGCGATGACCGCGCTATGGCGCGGCGCGCGCCCCATAGAGCCCGGAGGCGTAGCAGACGCCTATCTCCTCGGTCGGCTCGGAAGACGCATGAGCGGCGACGGCTGGCCGGATGCGCTGCGCTCGATCCCCATTGCTGAGTACTGGAGCGACGGGACCGCCAGGCGATTCCCGGCCATGCTCGCCAAGGTCTCCGCGCCGGACGGAAAGCCCTGCCAAATTCACCGGACGTTCCTGTCGCCGGATGGGACCAAGTCTCCGGTTCCACAGCCGAAGAAATTGATGCAGGGCGGTCTGGCGAAGGGCTCAGCGGTCCGCTTGGCGCCGATTGGCGATGACGGCGTGTTGGGTGTCGCGGAGGGAATCGAAACCGCGCTGTCTGCATCGCTGATCCACGCTATCCCGGTTTGGTCGTGTCTTTCGGAAGGCAATCTGTCTCAGTTCATTCCGCCGGACGGCATCCGTCGCCTCGTGGTGTTCGGCGACAACGATCCGAATTTTGTCGGACAGGCGGCCGCCTACGCGCTCGCCAGGCGCGTTTCGACACAACACAAAATTGATGCGGCCGTCGCGATTCCCACGCGCCCGGATTGGAACGACGAACTACGCGAGATGGTGATCTCCGAGAAGGAGGCCGATCGTGGTTAAACACAACGCGACAGGACGCTCCAAGGGCAGCGGGAAATATGTGCAAGTGCATGAATATATCATGCGCTGTNNCAGCGCGGCAATTGGCAGAGCGTCTCGATGTAGGGAAAACCGCCGCGGCAAATGCAATTATCGATTTGATGAAGTGGGGCCTTCTCGATTGCGTCAAGGCGTCGGACTTTTCTCGAAAGAAAGAAGCATCTGAATATCGCTTGACGCATCTGCCTTGTGACGTGGCCGGGGAGATTGCGAGCAAGCGCTTCCTGAGGATCGGTAAGGCGAACGTCATTCCGATAGCGAGGGCGGCCGAATGACCGACATCCAGTCGCTTCCCT